>NZ_CDRQYH010000114.1:0-6717 GCF_977039595.1 Enterobacter sp. | reverse complement strand
TGATCATCGCATCGAAGCCGTGGCGGTAATAATCGCTCTGCATGACGCCGTGGCCCCAGGATTCCCCGGTCATCCAGAACGGTGCGTTGTCGAGCTTTTTATCCGGGTGAGCGCCTTTCCAGGCAGCCAGTGCCTGGCTTGCCTGGTCTTTCAGCTGTTTCCAGGCCGCAAGCTCAACGTGTTTCGCCGTATCCACCCGGAAACCGTCGATGCCGTAGTCACGTACCCACTGGCTGAGCCAGTGGGTCAGGTAGTCGCGCGGGGTATAGCCCGGAATAGCTTTCGCGTGGGTATCGGGCTTGTGTTGATAGAAATTGGGTAACCCGGAAGGGACGGTGGATTCCGTTTTCAGGTCGGGCAAGAACGCCAGCGACATCGTTAAATCGTCGAAGCCGGGATTATCGTAATCACCGATGTCGGTACGGATCCATTTCTTACCCCACCATTTTTCCCATGCGGCCTTGTCGCTGAAGTTGATGTAGTCGTTGAAGCTATGCCAGCTTTGTCCCGCGCCCGGCTTCCAGTCCGTCCAGCGTTCTCCCAGCGTCTTTTTAAGTACATCACCCTGCAGGTACAGGGCTCCAAACTGATACTCCTGCATGTCTGCCAGCGTGGCATAGCCAGCGTGGTTCATAACGATATCGAACAGAATGCGGATCCCGCGCTTGTGCGCTTCGTCGACAAGATGGCGTAAATCATCTTCGGTGCCCATGTTGGCGTCGAGTTTTGTCCAGTCCTGGGTGTAGTAGCCGTGATAGGCGTAGTGAGGAAAATCTCCTTTGGTGCCACCGCCGACCCAGCCGTGGATCTGCTCAAGCGGGGAGCTTATCCAGAGCGCGTTCACTCCCAGCTGCTGCAGGTAGTCGAGCTTGCCGGCGAGTCCCTTGAGGTCACCACCGTGGAAGGTGCCTATCTCCTGCATACCGTCTTTATGGCGACCGTAGCTGTTGTCGTTACCCGGGTCACCATTCGCATAGCGGTCGGTCAGCACAAAATAGACGGTGGCATTTTGCCAGCTAAACGGCGCAGGCCTGTCGGTTTCGGCGCGCTCAAGCAGCAGCAGGCCGTTACTGTTGACGGCTGGCTGCAGAGTGATGTTTCCATTCTGCACCGTCGCCGTCTGTTTACTGTAGTAGTCGCGCACGACGGAGCCTTCCGGGAAGGTATGGCTGACGTCCAGCGTCAGCGGCTTACCGTCCCACTTCGGACACTGACGGATGACGTTTGCAACCGGCTGTTCTGCGGCGCTCAGAATCGTCAGCAGTAGGGTGGGCGTGCCGGAGCGGGTATCAATCCGTATCTGGTATTCACCGTCGCGGAAAAGGCGCCACTGCGGCGGCGTGCCGTCACAGGGCTTGAGCGACAGCATCTCATTGAGTTTTATCGCGCCTGTAGGCTGCCAGCACGTCTTGTCAAAACTCAGCGTAAGAGGACGCGTACCCTTCGCAAGCTTTGCCTGGCTGGTGAAGATCCCGGTGCCTTCGGCGCTAAATGCGCTAAACCCTGGCGATGACCAGTCGGCATGCGCCAGTGCGGGTAACATCAGAAAGGCTAATGCGGTACGTTTCATTCCTTTTTCCTGTCGCGGCATTTTTGACCAGTGTGCCATCAGACAAGGGGCAAAAACTCATCCCCTGTCGCTTTCCGCCAGGAGGATGCGTGAGGATGAGTGATCTCGCGCAAAATTAGGCAGTTATCTGCGATAGCGCACACAGTTTTTGTGGAATGATGTTTTTATGAGCAAGTTTCAGGTGACATAGTTTCGGAATTGGACTATTTCTATACGTGCTCTTGAAGTCTATTTTTGATATGATTTGAGATTCCGCTCTCAAATTTGTGAAAAAAATAAGGTGTTAGGATGATTACATCCGACCAGGAGACCTAATGATATCGACTCCCATTCGACGATATGGGGCTGCGATACTCATGTTACTCACCACGGCATTTTCGGGTGAGGTGCTTGCGAAGACGCACACGGATACAACGAGTAAGAAAGCCCACGTAATAAAGACGACAAGTAGTAAGGTTAGCAGTAAACAAGAGTATTCTCGCAATAGTGCAAAGAGTAGTTCACTTCCTGATTTGCGAAAATACCCTTCCGGAACACCACGGAAAAAAGCGTTTCTCCGGACGGTAATGCCTTACATCACGAGTCAAAATGCCGCGATTACTGCGGATCGTAACTGGCTGATTTCCAAACAGTACGATAGCCGCTGGTCGCCATCCGAGCGCGCGCGTCTGAAGGATATCACCAGGCGCTACAAGCTGAGCTGGAACGGTAACACGCGTCGTGTGCCGTGGAATGCTCTCCTTGAGCGTGTGGATATCATCCCAGGCAGTATGGTTGCGACCATGGCTGCAGCCGAAAGCGGCTGGGGGACTTCTAAGCTTGCGCGTAGCAACAACAATCTTTTCGGCATGAAATGCGTGAAAGGCCGTTGTACTAATGCGCCGGGCAAGGTGAAAGGCTATTCCCAGTTTGAATCCGTGAAAGATTCCGTTAGCGCCTATGTGGTGAATCTGAACACGCACCCGGCCTACTCATCGTTCCGGAAATCACGCGCTCAGCTGCGTAAAGCGGACCAGGAAGTGACGGCCAGTACGATGATCCACAAGCTGAAAGGGTATTCGACGAAGGGACAGAGCTATAACAACTATCTGTTTGCTATGTACCAGGATAACCAGCGCTTAATCGCCGCCCATATGTAATCTCAAAAAAACGCCTTCCACTGGAAGGCGTTTTCTTTTCTAGATCAGCACCTCGCTGTGGCGATCCCGATACTCTTTCGGCGTGGTGTCATACTCTTTGCGAAACACCGAATAAAAATATTGCAGCGACGGGTAACCGCACATCTGCGAGATTTCGTTGATCGACAGCGATGTGGAGATGAGCAGGCTGCGTGCTTTCTCCAGCTTTTCAGCATGGATGACGGCATGAATAGTTTCGCCCACCTCTTCTTTAAAACGCTTCTCCAGATTCGAACGCGAAATACCCACCGAATCCAGCACCTGATCGACCTTAATCCCTTTGCAGGCGTGGTTGCGAATATAGTGCATGGCCTGAATAACGGCCGGGTCGCTTAAGGAGCGATAATCGGTTGAACGACGTTCTACGACGCGAACAGGAGGCACCAGCAGGCGCTGAAGTGGCAGTGATTCTTTATCGAGCAGGCGATGCAGCAGCTTCGCCGCCTGATAGCCCATCTGACGCGTGCCCTGAGCAACGGAGGAAAGCGCCACGCGGGACAGATAGCGGGTCAGTTCTTCATTATCAATGCCAATCACGCACAGCTTTTCGGGCACCGGAATATGTAAGTGTTCGCAGACCTGCAGCACGTGGCGCGCACGCGCGTCCGTCACGGCAATGATACCGGTTTGCGGCGGCAGCGTTTGCAGCCAGTCAGCGAGGCGGTTTTGCGCGTGCTGCCAGTTTTCCGGCGCGGTTTCCAGCCCCTGATAGACCACGCCGCGATACTTCTCCTGCGCGACCAGCTGGCAAAACGCGTGTTCACGCTCAACGGCCCAGCGCTTGCCGCTGGTGGCGGGTAGGCCGTAAAACGCAAAGCGGTGGACGCCTTTCTCTTTTAAATGGAGAAACGCGGCCTCGACCAGGGCATGGTTATCGGTGGCAATATAGTGAACCGGAGGATAGTGTTCGGGCGAATGGTAGGAGCCGCCGACGCCCACGATCGGCACGTCGACGTCGGTCAGCAGCTGTTCGATGACGGGATCGTCATAGTCGGCGATAACGCCATCGCCCAGCCAGTCTTTGATGTTCTCCAGACGGGTGCGGAAATCTTCTTCAATAAAAATATCCCATTCGGATTGCGACGCCTGCAAATATTCACCCACGCCTTCCACCACCTGACGGTCGTAGGCTTTGTTGGCATTGAATAACAACGTAATGCGGTGACGCTTTTCAAACATGGCTCACTTCCTAATTAAGTCACAATACCGTTATCAGGCCCGTCGCTTGGTGGCCGAGTCCATCCAGACTGCCAGTAAAAGAATGGCCCCCTTGACGATATACTGCCAAAACGTCGGGACGTCCATCATACTCATCCCGTTATCCAACGACGCCATGATAAATGCCCCCATGACCGCGCCCGCCACGCTACCGATACCCCCTGCGAGGCTGGTGCCGCCAATGACGCAGGCGGCGATAGCATCCAGCTCGGCGATGTTACCGGCGGAGGGAGAACCGGCGCCCAGACGCGAGCTGAGGATCAGCCCGGCGATAGCGACCATCAGGCCGTTAATGGCGAAGACCGCCAGCTTGGTGCGCTCGACATTGATACCTGAGAGGCGAGCAGCCTCAAGGTTGCCGCCGATGGCATAAATACGGCGGCCAAACGCGGTGCGCGTGGCCATAAACATGCCGCCCAGCAGTAAAAGCGCCAGCAGCAGGACGGGGGTCGGGACTCCGCGATAGTCGTTTAAAAGCCAGATGGCGCCCAGCACAATGACCGCCGTGAGCGCCTGACGCCCCACCACCGAGGTTGACGCCGGAGAAGCCAGCCCCAGCGCCTGACGGCGCATGCGTCCACGCCACTGCCATGCGACAAACGCCAGCAATCCCACCACGCCGATAGTAAAGCCTATGCTGTCTGAGAGGTAACTCTGACCAATCTGCGACATGGCTGCACTGGTCGGGGAGACGGTGGTGCCGTTAGTGATGCCGATTAAGATCCCGCGGAAGGCCAGCATCCCTGCCAGGGTGACAATGAACGACGGCACTTTACGATAGGCTACCCACCAGCCGTTCCAGGCCCCCAGAACCAGACCCAGCACCAGCGTAACCGCCACGGTCAGCGGTAGCGGCCAGCCGAGCCATACGTCAAAAATCGCCGCCACGCCACCGAGAAGTCCCATCATCGACCCGACCGACAGATCGATCTCCGCGGAGATAATCACGAACACCATGCCCACGGCCAGGATGCCGGTGATGGCGGTCTGGCGGAGCAGGTTGGAGACGTTTCGCGCGCTTAAGTACGAGCCATCGGTCATCCAGGTAAAGAACAGCATGATGACGATAATGGCCGCGATCATCACGAAAACCTGCAGGTTAAGCGCTTTTAGCCCCGCGAATGCACCGGGCGTCGGAACGGCGACTTTGATATCAGACGGATTGCTTTTCGACATGACGTTCGCTCCTTAAAGCGGCTTCCATCACCTGCTCCTGCGTCAGGTTCTGGTTAATCAGGTTGGCTTTCAGTTTTCCCTCGTGCATGACCAGCACGCGGTCGCTCAGGCCGAGCACTTCGGGTAACTCAGACGAAATGACAATGACGGCAATCCCTTGCTGTACAAGCTGATTAATCAGTTTGTAGATTTCATATTTGGCACCGATATCAATCCCGCGCGTCGGTTCATCAAGGATTAATATGCGTGGATTAAGCAGCAGGCAGCGCGCCAGAATCGCCTTCTGCTGGTTTCCCCCGCTCAGGCGGCCTATCGCCAGCTCCGGCGAGGAGGTTTTGACCTTCAGCCGAGCAAGCGACTGGAGGATGCACTGCTGCTCGGCGGCGTCGTCCAGGCTGCTCAGCGCGCCGGAGACTCGATCGAGTGCCGCAAGCGTAATGTTTTTACCCACTGCCATCACCGGTACGATGCCGTCTTTCTTACGATCTTCCGGCACCATGGCAATGCCGTGGGCAATCGCCTGCTGGCAGTTGTCTATTTTCACCGGCTGACCGTCGATATAAACCGTGCCCTCCCAGCGCCCCGGCCACACGCCAAACAGGCACTGTACGGCTTCGGTGCGCCCGGCACCGACGAGGCCAGCAATCCCAAGAATTTCACCGCTGTAAAGGGAAAACGAGACGTTATTGACGCGCTTGATGTGGCGGTTAACGGGGTGCCACGCGGTCAGGTTTTCCACGCGCAGCACTTCATCACCTTTGGTGTGAGGCTCATTCGGGTAGAGCGCCGTAAGCTCGCGCCCTACCATCATGGTGATGATGTCATCTTCGCTCATCCCGGCGGCTTCACGCGTGCCGATGTGCTGCCCGTCGCGGATCACGCAGATGGTATCCGAAATGGCTTTAACCTCGTTCAGCTTATGTGAAATGTAGATGCAGGCGATGCCGTGGTTTTGCAGATCGCGGATGATATTGAGCAGAACCGCGGTTTCCTGTTCGGTGAGCGAGGCTGTAGGCTCATCGAGGATCAGCAGCCTGACCTGCTTATTGAGCGCTTTCGCTATTTCGACCAGCTGCTGTTGCCCAAGGCCCAGGTCACCCACGCGGGTATCTGGTGAAATGCTGAGGCTCACCTGCGCCAGCAGCTTTTCACAGCGGAGCGTCATGGTGTCGTAATCCAGTACGCCGTGGCGGGAAATTTCGACCCCAAGGAAAATGTTCTCCAGCACGGTGAGATGCTTCACCAGCGCCAGCTCCTGGTGGATGATGGCGATGCCTTTACGTTCGGTATCACGAATGTGAGTCGCCTGGATAACTTCACCGGCAAAGACGATTTCGCCTTCATAGCTGCCGTGCGGGTAGATCCCGCACAGTACTTTCATCAGCGTCGACTTCCCCGAGCCGTTCTCGCCACACAGCGAAATCACTTCGCCGGGGTTCAACCGGAGGCTGACGTTATCGACGGCTTTCACCGTGCCGAAGCGCTTGGTGATGCTTTTCATTTCAAGTAAATAAGGCATAACTGCTCCACATAACCCGAGGGAAGAACAGTACAACGTGATGCGCCCCCGCAAAG
>NZ_CDRQYH010000113.1:0-6847 GCF_977039595.1 Enterobacter sp. | reverse complement strand
TGACGGCGCTTAGTGCTGAATTCACTATCGGCGAAGGTGAGTTGATGGCTCATGATGTCCCTCTGGGATGCGCTCCGGATGAATATGATGATCTCATATCAGGAACTTGTTCGCACCTTCCCTAGTAAACTGAGATACAGATAAATTAGACGAAAAGAGGGACACCGTGGACTCCATATTTTCTATTGGCATCCAGTCATTATGGGACGAATTGAGCCACATGCCAGTCGGAGGAGTCTGGTGGATTAATACGGACCGAAATGAAGATGCTATCAGCCTGGTTAACCAGACAATTGCTGCCCAGGATAAGGATTCCCGCGTGGCCGTCATTAGCATGGGCGAAGACCCGAAGAAAATTATCACGCTGGAAAACAATCGCGGGCCTCAGACGGTGCGATTATTTTCCATGACATCGGAAGCCGATAGTCTATACTTTTTGTCCCGCGACGTTCAGTGCTCTATTGATCCGGATCACCATTTGGTGATTCTTAAATGTGCAAATAACGTCCTGCAAAATATCCCTGCTGAAAAACTGTTGCCGTGGCTTGAAAAAATCAATAAATGGGCAAAATTTCAAAATTGCACGCTATTGATAGTCAATCCTGGCAGTAATAATGACAAGCTGTTCTCACTTTTAATGGGCGAATATCGCTCCCTGTTCGGTCTGGCAAGCGTTCGCGATCAGGTGGGTAGCTATCTCTACGATATTGCATTCTGGTGTAATAAAAAGGGCGTGAGTGCCAGGCAACAGCTTACCCTGAAACATATTGAGGGCGAGTGGCACATTGCACAGCAGGAAGAAACCGTGGTCCAACCGCGCAGTGATGAAAAACGCATTCTGAGCCATATCGCGGTTTTAGAGGGGGCACCCGCCCTGTCGGAAAACTGGACACTTTTTGAGTCTAACGAAGCCCTTTTCCATGAAGCCCGCACAACCCAGGCGGCGACCCTTATTTTCTCGCTGATGCAGAATAACCAGATTGAGACGCTGGCACGGCAAATCCACACCCTACGCCGCCAGCGCGGAAGCGCGTTAAAAATCATCGTGCGCGAAAACAATACCAGCCTGCGCGCCACCGATGAGCGCCTGCTTCTGGGCTGCGGCGCCAATATGGTTATCCCATGGAATGCGCCGCTGTCACGCTGCCTGACGCTTATCGAAAGCGTTCAGGGCCAGCAGTTTAGCCGCCATGTACCGGAAGATATTTCCACGCTGCTCTCCATGACGCAGCCGATGAAGCTGCGTGGGTACCAAAAATGGGATACCTTCTGCGACGCCGTCGGCAACATGATGAACAACACTCTTCTTCCTGCTGACGGAAAAGGAGTCATGGTTGCCCTGCGTCCTGTACCGGGTATTCGCGTTGAACAGGCTCTCACCCTATGTCGCCCGAACCGTACAGGGGACATCATGACCATTGGCGACAATCGCCTGGTGCTATTTTTGTCCTTCTGCCGGGTTAACGATCTCGATACGGCACTTAACCATATCTTCCCCCTGCCTACCGGGGATATTTTCTCGAACCGTATGATTTGGTTCGAAGATAATACGATTAGCGCGGAGCTGGTGCAGATGCGTGCGCTCCAGCCCGAACAATGGGCTAAACCGCTCGCTATTACGAGCGATGCTAAACCGATCCTGAATGCCAGACATGATGGACACGTCTGGCGTCGGGTTCCGGAACCCCTTCGCTTATTAACAGACAACGCGGAGAACGCATCATCATGAATATCAGCGATATTATTCAACTGGTTATATTCTGTGCGCTGATCTTTTTCCCGCTTGGCTACTATGCGCGTCATTCCATACGCCGTATCCGTGATACGGCCAGAGTGCTGTTTATAAAACCTCGCTATGTAAAACCAGCCGGAACACTGACACGGGCATCACACGTCAAGGCAGACCGAAAACATGACTAATTCTACCTATACCGCTTCGTCACCCTCGCCGCTCTGGCAATACTGGCGCGGCCTTTCCGGCTGGAACTTCTACTTTCTGGTGAAGTTTGGTCTGCTGTGGGCAGGCTATCTGAATTTCCATCCCCTTCTCAACCTGGTGTTTATGGCCTTCCTGCTGATGCCGCTGCCGAATATCAGGCTGCATCGCTTACGTCACTGGGTCGCCATTCCTGTCGGCTTTGCGCTGTTCTGGCATGATACCTGGCTACCGGGGCCGGATAGCATTATGAGCCAGGGTTCGCAGGTGGCGGGCTTTAGCGCCAGCTATATCCTCGATCTGACCGAGCGCTTTATTAACTGGCAGATGATTGGCGCGGTATTTGTGCTGCTGGTTGCCTGGCTGTTCCTGTCACAGTGGATCCGCGTCACGGTGTTTGTCGTCGCGATTATGATCTGGCTTAACGTGCTGACGCTGGCTGGGCCAAACTTTTCTCTGTGGCCTGCCGGTCAACCAACCACCACGGTGACCACCACTGGGGGAAGCGCAGCGGCAACCGTCACAACGGCAGGCGATACGCCTGTCGTGGGCGATATCCCAACCCAGACCGCACCGCCGACTTCTACAAACCTGAACGCCTGGCTCTCCAGTTTCTATACCGCGGAAGATAAGCGACAGACTAAATTCCCGGATGCGCTTCCGGCGGATGCTCAGCCGTTTGAACTGCTGGTGATCAACATCTGCTCTCTCTCCTGGGCCGACGTGGACGCCGCCGGTTTGATGTCTCATCCGCTGTGGTCACACTTCGATATTCAGTTTAAAGATTTCAACTCTGCCACCTCGTACAGCGGCCCGGCAGCAATCCGCCTGCTGCGTGCTAGCTGCGGTCAGACATCCCATAAAAACCTGTATCAACCCGCCGGCAACCAGTGTTATCTGTTCGATAACCTCGCAAAACTGGGCTTTACGCAGCATCTGATGCTGGGGCATAACGGCCAGTTCGGTAACTTCCTGAAAGAAGTACGCGAACAGGGTGGCATGCAGGCACCGCTGATGGATCAAACCGGCCTTCCTGTCTCTCTTCTGGGCTTCGACGGCTCGCCCGTCTATGACGATACCGCCGTCCTGCAGCGCTGGCTGCAGACCATCGGAAAAGACAGTAATCCACGCAGCGCGACGTTCTTTAACACCCTGCCGCTCCACGACGGTAACCATTTCCCGGGCGTGAGCAAAACGGCTGATTATAAAGTGCGTGCGCAGAAGTTCTTTGACGAGCTGGATGCGTTCTTCACGGAACTGGAAAAGTCAGGCCGTAAAGTGATGGTGGTAGTGGTACCTGAGCACGGCGGCGCGCTGAAAGGCGACAGAATGCAGGTATCAGGTCTGCGTGATATCCCAAGCCCGTCGATTACCAACGTGCCTGCTGGCATTAAGTTCTTTGGTATGAAAGCACCCCATCAGGGCGCACCGATTGAAATCACCCAGCCGTCCAGCTATCTGGCGATTTCAGAACTGGTTGCCCGTGCCGTTGACGGGAAGCTGTTTGTGGAAGATAGCGTGAACTGGGATCAGCTCACCAGCAACCTGCCGCAAACGGCAGAAGTCTCAGAGAACGCTAACGCGGTTGTCATTCAGTATCAGAACAAACCGTACGTTCGCCTGAACGGCGGAGATTGGGTACCGTATCCGCAGTAACTGATTTACGCCTCACCCTCTCCCCGTTGGGGAGAGGGGATAGTCAGTGCGTTATTATTGCGCTGAAATCCACACCAGCATTTTCAGACTTGCCGAATAGTAGTCGTCTTTAGCGGTGATTTCGGGTTCGCCGGAAGACTGTCCCATCGTTAAATCGCGTACAGCCAACAGGCCGCCTTCCATCATATAGGGCGCATATTCGTTGGTCGTGACGTTAACCCAGGCGGGCGTTTGTTCCCGGGGGAACTGACCGAACCAGGCCTTCCACGGCGTCAGCAGCGGGCTTTGCTTATCAGACCAGGCGACATACAGCGGAATACGAATCGCGTCATAGCTCATTCGCGGTGGCCAGCCTTTAGCAGGGGTCAGCTTGCCACCTGATGCCAGCGAAACCCAGTCAGTGGGCAGATTCGCTTTACCCGAGCCCATTTTCCCCAGCAGGCGTTTACCATCCTTAATCAAATCACGCCAGACCGGCAAATGACTGCGTCCGGCGAAGGCCTGCCAGGCCGGAAATACAAAATAGGAAGGATTAAGGACCACTTCACCGTCAAGCTTAAATCCCTGGACGCCGGGCAGCATCACGCGGTAACCCGCATAGCGGATCACGCTATGGGCAACCAGCGCTTTTGTAATGGCATCCGATGCGGCGCTGTATCGTTTGTCATGCCAGCGGGCGTCGGCTTTAAGCAGCGCCCAGGCAATCAGCACGTCACCATCGGCGGCGTTGTTTTTGTCCGCGACCGGGTTGGACTCTGCGGGGTTATACCGCCAGTAAAAGAGACCATTCTCTTTGTTCTTCAGCTGGCTGTCCGTCCATTGCCAGAGCTTATCAAACGTGGCTTTATCGTCGTTGGCGACTGCCATCAGCATGGCAAAGCCCTGACCTTCCGTATGCGACACGCCACCATTGCCGGTATCGACAATGCGGCCTTCCGGTTTGAAAAAGCGGGCCTTGTAACTCTCCCAGGCCTTATCCGCCAGAGAGAGAGGCGAGAACAGCACACTCATCATGACGGCCAGCGTCGCGCAGACGGGTTTTCGCATAATTAACTCAATCCGGTTATTCGGCACTTCGCAGGGAAATCTCACCGCCCACCCAGGGTTTAATCGCGCCATCCTGTTCCAGGAGCAGCGCGCCCTGTGCGTCAATACCGCGGGAAGTTCCGTAGATCTCTTTATCACCAATCAGCAATTTCACCGGGCGATTGATGAAGTTATCCAGCTTTTCCCAACGAGACAGGAACGGCGCCAGCCCTTCCTGCTCAAAAAGCGTGAGTGAGCTACGCAACTCTTTAATCATACGCACGGCAAGGGTATTACGATCGATGACGATCCCCGCCTCCTGGAGGTTAGTCCAGGCCTGATTCACCACATCACTTTGTACATTGCGCATCACCATATTGAGGCCTGCGCCAATGACGATTTGCGCCGCGTCGCCCGTTTTCCCCGTCAGTTCGACCAGAATGCCGGCAAGTTTACGATCGTTGAGGTACAGGTCATTAGGCCATTTAACACGTACTTTATCCGCACCCAGATCGTGCAGCACTTCCGCCATGACGATGCCGATAACCAGACTCAAGCCAATGGCAGCGGCCGGGCCCTGATCGAGTCGCCAGTACATGGACAGATAGAGGTTGGCACCAAATGGCGAAAACCATTTGCGACCGCGACGACCGCGACCGGCCTGTTGGTATTCAGCAACGCAGGCATCTCCGGATTTCAGCTCAGGCAGCCGATCCAGAAGATACTGGTTCGTCGAGTCAATCACCGGCAGCACAGCAACATTGCCGTGTCCAATCTGGCTGCGGATCGCGTCTTCATTCAGCAATTGAATCGGCTCCGGCAGGCTGTAACCTTTTCCGGGAACCGTGAACACATCAACACCCCAGTCGCGAAGCGTCTGGATATGTTTATTGATAGCAGCACGGCTCATGCCAAGCTGTTCACCCAGCTGCTCGCCAGAATGAAACTCACCGTCAGCAAGGATGCTAATCAGGGTTAAGGGGATAGTATTGTCCTTCACGCGATAGTCTCCACGGCATTGACTTCACCTGTGCGGCCAATGAAGCGAACTTCTGGCTCCAGCCAGACGTTGAATTTTTCGCCCACACGCTGACGAACATAATGAGCCAGCTGTACAACATCATCACTGGTCGCATCGCATTGGTTAATCAGCACCAGAGCCTGATGTTGGTGAACGGCGGCACCGCCTAATGAAGTACCCTTTAGCTGGCATTGATCGATAAGCCACCCGGCGGCCAACTTCACGCTGCCATCCGCCTGAGGGTAATGTGGCGCAGTTGGCCATCCTTCAAGAAGAATTTTTGCATTTTCGCTGCTGATAACTGGGTTTTTAAAGAAACTGCCAGCGTTTCCGTTAACTTTAGGATCGGGAAGCTTGGTCATCCGCATATGGCAAACTGAGTCAAAAACGTCGCGTGCGGTAACGGTCGCCGGATCGAGACGCGTTAAATCTCCGTAGGTCAATACGGGCTGCCAGTTCTTCGACAGACGCAGCCCCACGGCGACAATCACGTAGCGATCCTGATATTCATGTTTGAAGATACTGTCACGATAGCCAAACCGGCACTGTTCTGCCGTTAAACGCTTAGCCGTTCCGGTCGCCAGTTCGATGCAGTCGACATATTCGCAGACATTTTTCAGTTCGATGCCGTAGGCGCCGATGTTTTGAATAGGTGAGGATCCGGCGCAGCCTGGAATAAGCGCAAGGTTTTCCAGGCCCGGCATCCCTTTTTCGAGGGTAAATTGCACCAGATGATGCCAGTTTTCTCCGGCCCCCACGTGCAGGTGCCAGCTATCGGCACTCTCTTCAACATCAATTCCCATGATGCGGTTAACGATCACCGTTCCCGCAAAATCGTCGAGAAACAGGACATTACTTCCTTCGCCCAGAATCAGTACGGGTTCGTTATTTTCTGTTGCGCTTTGCCATGCATCCAGCAGCTGATGTGCGGTATCGGCACGTACAATTTGATTAGCATTGCGTTGAATGCCAAAGGTATTCCAGGGCTTAAGGGAGTGGTTCATAAACGCTATCCTGATGCAAAAACGCAGGTAGTTTACCGTATAAGCAGGGCGTTGGGGGATTAGTTTGTGCAGCGCATAAACGCAAAAAGGCCATCCTTTCGGATGGCCTCTTCACTTGTTTGATGCCTGGCAGTTCCCTACTCTCACATGGGGAGACCCCACACTACCATCGGCGCTACGGCGTTTCACTTCTGAGTTCGGCAT
>NZ_CDRQYH010000112.1:0-6923 GCF_977039595.1 Enterobacter sp. | reverse complement strand
TCACCCGTCCGCCGCTCGTCACCCGAGAGCAAGCTCTCTGTGCTACCGCTCGACTTGCATGTGTTAGGCCTGCCGCCAGCGTTCAATCTGAGCCATGATCAAACTCTTCAATTTAAGTTTGATGCTCGTGAATTAAACTTCGTAATGAATTACGTATGTTCACTCAGAGACTTGGTATTCATTTTTCGTCCGAGGACGTTAAGAATCCATGTCACTTTGAGTGCCCACACAGATTGTCTGATAAATTGTTAAAGAGCAGTGCCGCTTCGCTTTTCGCAGCGGCGCGGGGTGTGCATATTACGCTTTCCCGCTTCAGAGTCAAGCGTTTATTTACGCTATTCTCTGCTGACCTGGCGGCGTGTGTGCCGTTGCTCCGTGTCAGTGGAGGCGCATTATAGGGAGTTATTCCGACGTGACAAGAGGAAATTTAAAAAAAGTTTTCATCCGCGTTTTTTTTCACCACCAGAGGTGAAATCAAGCTACAAATTGTTCTATTTGATGTATCTGCAACCACAATCACATTCGAGGTGGCATAATTATCAGCATGAATCTTTAAGGAATAAAAGCGATGCCATTAAGCGCACAACAGCTGGCCGCCCAAAAAAACCTGTCGTACGTGCTGGCAGAAAAGCTGGCGCAGCGGATTTTAGCGGGTAAATATGCCCCCGGTAGCATCCTGCCGGGTGAGATGGAGCTGGGTGAGCAGTTTGGGGTGAGCCGTACCGCCGTGCGCGAAGCGGTGAAAACCCTGACGGCAAAAGGTATGGTGCTTCCACGTCCTCGCATTGGCACACGCGTAATGCCACAGAGTAACTGGAATTTTCTCGATCAGGAGCTGCTCTCCTGGTGGATGACGGAAGATAACTTTCATCAGGTCGTCGATCACTTTCTGGTGATGCGCAGCAGCCTTGAACCTCAGGCATGTCTGCTTGCCGCTACGCTGGGAACAGCAGAGCAGAAAGCGCAGCTTAACGCGTTGATGGAAGAGATGGTGTTCCTGAAAAAACACTTCAACCGCGAACGCTGGGTTGAGGTCGATATGGCCTGGCATGAACACATCTATATGATGAGCGCCAATCCGTTCCTTACCTCTTTTGCCTCTTTATTTCATTCGGTGTATCACACCTACTTTACCTCTATTACACAAAACGAAGTGGTAAAACTGGATTTGCATCAGGCGATAGTGGATGCCATCCAGGAAAGCGACGGGCAACGAGCCCTGAGTGCGTGCCAGGCATTGCTGGCCGCGCCAACCCACCAGCAGGTAAATAAATGACAAAGAAAAAAGCGCGCAGCATGGCCGGATTGCCGTGGATTGCAGCCATGGCGTTTTTTATGCAGGCACTGGATGCCACCATCCTCAACACCGCGCTTCCCGCTATTGCGCAAAGCCTCAACCGTTCCCCACTGGCGATGCAGTCCGCCATCATCAGCTACACCCTGACGGTGGCAATGTTAATACCGGTCAGCGGCTGGCTGGCCGACCGCTTTGGCACCCGCAGAGTTTTCATGCTGGCCGTAACGCTCTTTACGCTCGGTTCGCTGGCCTGTGCGCTCTCCTCATCATTAACAGAGCTGGTCATCTTCCGCGTATTGCAGGGCATCGGCGGCGCGATGATGATGCCCGTGGCGCGCCTTGCCCTACTGCGAGCCTACCCGCGCAGCGAATTACTTCCCGTGCTCAACTTCGTTACCATGCCAGGCCTTGTTGGCCCGATACTTGGCCCGGTCCTCGGTGGCGTGTTTGTCACCTGGGCAAGCTGGCACTGGATCTTCCTGATTAATATCCCAATTGGCGTTGCGGGGCTGCTGTATGCCCGCAAATATATGCCGAACTTCACCACGCCAAGGCGCAGCTTCGACATGGGCGGCTTTTTCCTGTTCGGCCTGAGCCTGGTGTTATTCTCCAGCGGGATGGAGCTGTTTGGCGAGAAGATCGTCGCAACGTGGATAGCGCTCTCCGTTATCCTGAGCGGTATTCTGTTATTTCTTCTTTATATACGTCACGCGCGCCGCCACCCGACACCGTTAATCTCCCTGGGGCTCTTTAACACCCGAACCTTTTCCGTAGGGATTGCAGGCAACATTGCGTCTCGTCTGGGGACGGGTTGCGTGCCGTTCCTGATGCCATTGATGCTGCAGGTGGGTTTCGGCTACCCGGCCCTGATTGCTGGCTGCATGATGGCGCCCACGGCAATGGGCTCGATTCTGGCAAAATCAACCGTTACGCAGGTGCTGCGCTGGTTTGGCTATCGTAAGACGCTGGTTGGCGTGACG
Organism: Enterobacter sp.; assembly: GCF_977039595.1. Taxonomy (NCBI): domain Bacteria; kingdom Pseudomonadati; phylum Pseudomonadota; class Gammaproteobacteria; order Enterobacterales; family Enterobacteriaceae; genus Enterobacter; species Enterobacter sp. Next base: position 4,646 of record NZ_CDRQYH010000112.1, on the reverse strand, counting down.
GTCTTTATCGGTTTGATGATTGCGCAGTTTTCGCTGCAGTCCGCCGCGTTACCCGTCTGGATGCTGATCCTGCCGCTGTTTGTGTTGGGCATGGCGATGTCGACGCAGTTCACATCGATGAACACCATCACCCTCGCAGATCTGACTGACGAGAACGCCAGTAGCGGCAACAGCGTGCTGGCGGTAACGCAACAGCTGTCGATCAGTTTAGGGGTTGCCGTGAGTGCAGCGGTGCTGAGGTTTTATGAGGGTTTTGACAACGCAAATACCGTTGAGCAGTTCCACTATACCTTTATTACCATGGGCGCACTTACCGTGGTATCGGCGCTGGTCTTTATGCTGTTAAAACCGAAAGACGGCAGAAACCTGATTAAAGAGCGTCATAAAGAGAAAGCTAAACCGAACCGCGTTCCATCAGAACAGGAGTAAGCTGCAGGCGTTGTTGCTGCAGCGTGGGCTGCGCCATACGGTGGATCAACACATCTATGGCCAGCTCGCCCAGTTCATCCTTCGGCTGATGAATAGTAGTCAGCGGCGGCGTCATGTAGCGGGCAAGTTCAATATCATCGTAGCCAATCACTGCCATATCGTCCGGCACGCGTAGCCCCGCCCGGTACAACGCCTGATAGGCACCAAACGCCATCGCGTCGTTACCAATAAAGACCGCCTGCGGGCGCTGCGCTTGCGTCAGCAGTTTCTGCATTGCCTCGAAGCCACCGTTAAATTCGAAATCACCAGTGATCCGGTAGCCATCAGGAATGGCGAGCCCTGCTCGATCCATGGCGGAGAGATACCCTTCCAGACGCAAACGCGCCGGGGTTTTATCCAGCGGACCGGTAATACAGGCGATGCGGGTATAGCCTTTATCAATCAGATACTGAGTCGCCATATCACCACCCAGCAGGGAGTTATCCTGAATGAGATCGCTGGTTCCGTCGAATGGGGCCCAGTCCATCATCACAGTGGGAATAGAAGGATAGCGCTGGATGATCTCTTTCGAGGGCTGGTGCGTTTCGGTGCAGAGCAACAGTAGCCCGTCGACGCGTTTTTGCATCAGCGTCTCCAGGTTACGATTCATGCGCTGCTCGTCACCTTCGGTGTTACACAGCACCAGGCTGTAGCCGCGCTCGAAGCAGCTGCGCTCCACGCCGCGAACCAGTTCTGAATAAAAGGGGTTGGTACTGGCAGTGATCAGCATACCGATAGTACGCGTCTGATTGAGCTTAAGGCTGCGCGCCAGCGCAGACGGCGCATAGTTGAGTTCTTTTACCGCAGCTTCGACTTTTTCCCGAATCGCCTCGCTGACGAAGCGATCTTTATTAATGACGTGGGAGACCGTCGAGGTAGAAACGCCCGCCATACGGGCGACATCTTTCATTGTAGCCAAGCGTTACCCCTGCTGACTTAAGAATTCATCGATCTCTTTACGCCACGGAACGGAAGGCTGGGCGCCCTTGCGCGTCACCGCAATCGCGGCAGCGGCGTGAGCGAAGCGAATAGCGTCATCCATTTTCGTGCCTTCCAGCAGCGCGGTCACCAGTGCACCATTGAAGGTGTCTCCCGCTGCAATGGTATCAATCGCCTTCACCTTAAAGCCCGGCACACGACGGCCTTCGCCATTGACGCTTGCCCACACCCCACGGCTGCCAAGGGTGATAATTACGGTGCCGATGCCCTTATCATGCAGTGCACGCGCGGCTCGTGCGGCATCGTCATCATTTTCTACGCGAATGCCCGTCAGCTTTTCGGCTTCGGTTTCGTTCGGCGTAATGATGTCCACCAGCGCCAGCAGCTCGTCTGATAATACACGTGCTGGGGCCGGGTTCAGTACAACAGTGGTATGATTTTCATGTGCAATTTTTGCGGCGGCCAGCACGCTTTCAACCGGTGATTCCAGCTGCATGAGCAGGGCTTCCGCTCCGGCGATGATTGCACGTTGCGCTTCTACGCGCTCCGTCGTCAGCGCAGCGTTAGCCCCAGCATGAATACCGATGACATTCTCACCTTCAGCGTTGACGAAAATCAGCGCCACGCCGGTAGATTCCCCTGCAACAACGCTGACCGGTGCGATATCAACGTTGTCGCTCGCCAGCTGCTTGCGTACACGCTCACCGGTATCGTCATCACCCGTGCAGGCGATAAACGCAATATTCGCCCCACTGCGACCCGCGGCCACGGCCTGGTTGGCACCTTTACCGCCAAATGCCACCTGATAATGATTACCCGTGACGGTTTCGCCCGGTGCAGGGAACGATTCAAGGTTAAGAATGTGATCGGCATTGATACTGCCAAGGACGACGAGGTTGTCTGCGGTTTTCATGGTTGGGTTGTCCATCTGAGAGCGCCACCGGTGTTACCCGGTGGCGTATGCCACACTTTTCTTTTATTGGTGTCCCTCAGGCAGCCAGCGACTGCCTGATTCGCCTTTTACTGCTTGATGACCAGCTTCAGGTCAACCGGGTATTTAGCCTGAACTTTTTCGCCCTTCAGCACTTTGTCGGCAGTTTCAACGCCAGTGGCGCCAATCTGCTCAGGCAGCTGAGCGATGGTCGCAGCCAGTTTGCCATCGTTTACTGCTTTTTCACCATCCGGCGTGCCGTCAAATCCGACAACCATCACATCAGATTTACCTGCAGTCTGCAGAGCACGCAGCGCACCGAGCGCCATTTCGTCGTTCTGCGCGAAGACCGCCTGCACATCAGGGTGTGCGGTCAGCAGGTTCTGCATGACGTTCAGACCTTTGGTACGATCGAAGTCTGCTGGCTGGCTCGCCAGCACGTTGAATTTGTGTGCAGCCACAGCCTGCTGGAAGCCTTCGCCACGCTCGCGGGCGGCAGACGTACCGGCAATCCCCTGCAGTTCGATAACTTTCGCGCCTTCGCCAGCTTTCTTCGCGATGTAATCACCCGCGATTTTGCCGCCCAGCACGTTATCAGACGCAATGTGGCTCACCACGTCGCCTTTGGTTGCCTGACGGTCCAGGGTGATCACCGGAATTTTCGCCTGGTTTGCCATTTTAACGGCGTTACCTACGGCGTCAGAGTCGGTTGGGTTGATCAGCAGAATCTTGGTGCCACGAACGGTTAAGTCCTGAACGTTAGCCAGCTCTTTCGCCGGGTTGTTCTGTGAATCCAGCACCACCAGGTTATAGCCCAGCTTGTCCGCTTCTTTCTGCGCACCGTCCTTCAGGGAGACAAAGAACGGGTTGTTCAGGGTTGAGACAACCAGCGCGATGGTATCTTTCGCCATGGCGTTAGCACTTACGGTTGCGCTCAGCGCGACAGCGGAAACCAGGGTAGCCAGTTTTTTCATGTTCATATCTAAGATGTCCTGTAGTGTCGTCAGTTACTGTTTTTTGTTGTCTACCAGTACCGCCAGCAAAATCACCACTGCCTTAACGATCATCTGGTAATAGGAGGAAACACCTAACAAATTCAAACCATTATTCAGGAAACCGAGAATCAGTGCGCCGATCAATGTCCCAACAATGCGACCTTTACCGCCCGCAAGACTCGTACCGCCCAGAACCACTGCCGCGATAGCATCCAGCTCATACCCCGTACCCGCCGTCGGCTGCGCGGAAGAGAGGCGCGCCACTTCGATAATGCCCGCCAGTGACGCCAGCAGACCGCACAGGGAGTAGACGATAACTTTGACTTTATTAACGCTGATACCGGACAGGCGCGTTGCCGCTTCGTTACCGCCCAGCGCATAGATATAACGACCCAGACGGGTATGGTGCAGCATGTACCACGCCGCCAGGAAGACAATAGCCATGATCCAGACCGGCGTCGGGACACCCAGCGGGCGACCGATACCGAACCAGCCAAACAGTTCGGCGTTATCGGTGAAGCCGGTATTGACCGGGCTGCCGTTGGTATAAACCATGGTCACCCCGCGCAGCAGCAGCATCATCACCAGCGTGGCGATGAATGCCTGAACGCGACCTTTTGCCACAATCACGCCGGTGACGGCGCCAATCGCGGCCCCTGCCGCCAGGGCCGCGGCCACGGCCACCAGCGCGTTGACTTCAATCCCGACAAGCGAAGCGGCGATCGCGCCGGTAAGGGCCAGCAGGGAACCGACGGACAGATCGATACCTGAGGTCAAAATTACCAGCGTCATGCCGACCGCCATAATGGCATTCACCGACGTCTGCTGCAGAATGTTGAACAGGTTATTAACGGTGAAAAAGTTCGGGCTCATGGTCGATACAATCGCGATCAGCACCAGCAGGGCAATCAGCGATTTTTGTTCCATCAGCCACGCCTTTGTGAAATAGCGGCGACCAGAAACAGCCTGGGTAGTCATCTTCTTACTCCTGATTCACGCGATTAAGCTTGCCCACAGCGGCAGCCATCAGAACTTCCTGGGTGGCCTGCTCGCGAGTGAATTCACCGCCGAGATGCCCTTCATGCATAACGATAATGCGATCGCTCATGCCTAATACTTCTGGCATCTCGGAAGAGACCAGAATGATGCTCAGACCGTCGGCCTTAAACTGGTTAATCAGCTGATAGATCTCTTTCTTCGCGCCCACGTCCACGCCGCGGGTTGGCTCGTCGAGGATCAGCACTTTCGGGCGCGTCATCAGCCCGCGCGCAATCGCCACTTTCTGCTGATTCCCGCCGGACAACAGGCCAATC
>NZ_CDRQYH010000111.1:0-7129 GCF_977039595.1 Enterobacter sp. | reverse complement strand
GTTAGCTTTCACGCTTTGCCATCATCAATGCCAGATCAACGAGACGATTAGAGAATCCCCATTCATTGTCGTACCACGCCAGAATTTTGACCATATTACCGCCAATCACCAGCGTTGATAGACCGTCGATAATCGACGAGCGTGGGTCTCCCTGGTAATCGCTGGAGACGAGCGGTTCATCGCTATAACCCAGGATCCCTTTCAGAGGTCCCGCTGCGGCGGCTTCGCGAAAAGCATTGTTCACCTCTTCGACCGTCACATCTCGCTCAAGCGTGACGGTGAGGTCAACAATGGACACCACTGGCACAGGGACGCGTAGCGAGTATCCCGTTAAACGCCCATCCAGCTCAGGAATAACTTTACCCAGAGCCTTCGCTGCGCCGCTGGAGTAAGGCACAATCGACAATGCGGCGGCACGAGCCCCGCGCAGATATTTTTCCGGCTGATCGTGCAGCGCCTGGCTGTTGGTGTAGGCATGGGTGGTGTTCATGAGACCATGTTTAATACCGAAATGCTGGTGCAGGACCTGCGCAGCAGGTGCAAGACCATTGGTGGTGCAGCTTCCGTTGCTGATCACGTAGTGTTTATCCGGGGAGTAAAGGCTCTCATTAACGCCCATCACAATGGTTAAATCATCGTTTTTACCCGGGGCAGAGATAATCACGCGCTTGGCGCCACCGCTGTGGATATGTACAGCAGCCTTTTCACGGTCCGTGAATAATCCTGTAGCCTCAATAACGATGTCGACTTCACACTGACGCCACGGAATACTGGCCGGGTTGCGTTCACTGAATACGGTAATGGGTTTACCATCAACAACAAGCCCCCCTTCACCCGCGGTGACCTCTGCATCCAGCTTACCGAGAAGCGAGTCTTATTTCAGCACATGCGCCAGCGTTTTGCTGTCCGTCAAATCGTTGATTGCCACAATTTGAATATCCGGATTATTCAGTGCTGCGCGCAGTACATTGCGTCCGATCCGGCCAAAACCGTTAATACCGACCTTTACCATAATTAACTCCTTATCGATTATCGCTGGAGTCAGAGTAGGACGGACGGGTTATGGCGTAAATGACAAAAAAGGATCACTTTACGCCATTTTGCGACAGTGAAATCGTTGACGATATTCACCTGGAGTGAGGTTAAGCTGTTTCTCAAACAAGCGTCGCAGGTTAATACTGCTGCCAAATCCCGTTTGCTCGGCGATACGATCCAGCGTCTCGTGAGTCTGCTCCAAACGCTGCCGCGCGGCGGCCAGGCGGGCTTCCGCGACGTACCGCGCTGGCGAAGCGCCGGTTTCCCGGGTAAAGACGCGGGTGAAATTTCGCGGACTCATGGCGACTTTTTCCGCCAGCTTATCTACGCTGAGGTCGGCGGTGAGGTTTTCGAGCAACCACGCCAGCAGATCGTTAATCGGGCCCTGGGTGGCGGTCTGCTGAAGGTTATAGCGGCTAAACTGCAGCTGGCCTCCCGGGCGACGCAGATACATGACGAAGTCCTGGGCGATATCGCGCGCCAGGCTGAAGCCATAGTCTTCTTCAACCAGCGCCAGCGTAAGATCAAAGCCGGAACTGACCCCGCCAGAGGTCCAGATATGTTCGTCCTGAATATAGAGCGGCCCGCCCTCGACGCGGATCTGCGGGAATTCCGCCTGCATGGTTTCCAGCAGCTTCCAGTGGGTAGTGGCCCGTCTGCCGTCCAGCAGTCCGGTTTGCGCCAGCAGCATCGCACCGCCGCAAATGGAGACTATGCGGCGGGCATGGGGAGCGGCAAGGCGCAACCAGTCAACCACCGCCATCCCCTCCTGCGGGTTTTGACCTCTGCCGGTAATCATGATGGTATCGAGGGGCTCGCGAGGGTCAATCTCATGCAGACGATGGTCGGCCAGCAGATTTAAACCTGACTGACCATGGATAACCTGATGCGGTTGAGTTGTCGCTAGCTTGACCTGGTAGCAGATTTCCCGGGCACCTTCCGGGTGCAGGCGGTTGGCCTGCATCAGAATGTCAGCAATACCGGCGGATTCAAACAGCATGCCGCCATCGGGTACAATAATAAGTATCTTTTTCATGTCCTGAAAAGTAATCTTTTTACAGAATAAGTCAACAAAAGGATGTAAAAACCTGAAGGCTCGGAAAGAGTGGTTTCATACGTGCCTTCAGTTTCAGGGAGATGAACGTTAAACAGGTAGATTTTGCCTCACAGTACAGGCAGCATCACTTTGACAGGACATCACGAAGGTAGAATCTCAATCGTGGCTGCCCTGGCGCGTATCCCTGTCATTGCGGAAACATAGCTGCTGCCGGAGTACTTTTTCAGGTAAGCCTGATCAATTTTACTTTCAAGCTCAGGGTCCGAGGGTTTTGCGAACAGTACGTCGAATTCCTGTCCGATAGCCAGTATCTTACCTGCCTGCTGGGACAATGCAGCCTGATACCATTTTGAACGGATACCACTATAGGCTCGGACGAAAAGTCGGTTGTCCACCTTCACTTCCCATATCCATGTCGGCGTACCGGTCGTATTCATATCGGGATGATACGGAGCGATTTTTAGGTCATCGGCCTCATCTATTCTTGTTAATACTTCATAGTTCCAGAACATAAACCTCTCCTCTTTCATATGCGGCTATTTTTTTCTATTGCAGCATTAACTCGATAAATTAATGTTGCATGAGAAATTAGAGCCTGCTTCACGAGTAACAGCAGAGTGGCTGTTATTAAAATTAGGATTAATGCATCTCAGCGACGGTATTACCGACTATCAACTGAATAATATATTGGCGGTCCATAATGAAACTGAGCTGGCATGCCTTTCCTGCGGTTGCCAGTCGACTCCAGAGTACCAGCACTGCCTGTATTTTTGCCTGTTCGAGCGCAAATCCAATACCATCAAGACTGTCTGCGTTTGTCTGAAGTTCTTTTATCATCTTCACGCATTCGCCGGTCAGGCCATCATAGCTAAGTGAAAACGTTTGTTTAGTATCCATTCGGCACGCTCTTTAGGGGGAATACACAACACCCCATGCTAAGAGAGCAGTGTCTGTCGTTTGTCGCACAGACACTGCATCTGAAAACACCGGACGGTGCTATGGCTTACTTATTCAGATATTTATTGAAAAATGCAGTGATGTTATCGAACGGGATCTTATCCATACGATCATATAAATCGACATGTGTTGCATCTTTAACAATCAGAAGCTCTTTTGGCTGATTTGCCGCTTCATAAGCCGTTTTGGAGAAGTAAAGCGAATGCGCTTTTTCACCATGGATGAACAGGATCGGGCGCGGAGAAATTTCCTTAATATAGGTCATGAGCGGGAAATTCATGAAGGCCATCGGCGTTGTCACGGACCATGAGTTACCAGAGTTGACGGCTCGTGGATGATAGCCGCGTTTGGTCATGTAATAGTCCGCATAGTCCACGAGGAACTGTGCTTCACCGCCCTTCAGTTTATTATAGGCTGGCTGGTATGCAGGTTTGCCGTTTGCCGCATCTTCCCAGCGCTGGAGGCTCATCTTCTCCAGCGCCTGCTCGCGTTGCTCCGGCGTTACGCTGTCGTTGTAGCCTTTCGACATCACGCGGCTCATATCATACATGGTGCTGGCAACGACCGCTTTTACGCGTTTATCCACGGCAACAGCGTTCAGGGCAATCCCCCCCATACCGCAGATACCGATGACACCGATACGTTCACGATCCACATAAGGTTGCAGTCCAATAAAATCGACTGCGGCCATAAAGTCTTCAGTATTGATATCAGGTGAAGCAATATTGCGGGGTTCACCACTGCTTTCACCGGTATAAGACGGATCAAATGCCAGCGTCACGAATCCGCGCTCTGCTAAGGTCTGAGCATAAAGACCTGAGGCCTGCTCTTTTACCGCGCCAAAAGGCCCGGAAATCACAAGCGCAGCAAGCTTCTTGTTCCCGCGATCTTTAGGAAGATACACATCAGCGGCAAGCGTAATGCCGTAACGGTTTTTAAAAGTCACTTTTTGATGATCCACTTTTTCGCTCCTTGGGAAAGTCTTATCCCACGTCTGAACCAGACGGACTGAAGAATCTGCTGTACTTGATGCTGGCTGGGCGACCGCAGCTTCTGTTGAAATCAGAGCCATCGCTCCGGCAAGGAGTGCGCCATTAAAAAAGCGCGTTGAAGATTTTAGCGTCATGATATTAAAACCTTTCATTGGATATTGAGGGATATGTTTCAGACAGCATGCATGAGTATTTCAGTTACAACTTCCGGTGGGTAATCACTGGCGATACCAAACGCTTTGACATTGATCTGGACGTTCTCAACGATAGCGGGCAGATCTGCTTCCCTGATGTTCAGCTGTTCAAGACGTGTTGGCGTACCAATTTCTTCGAACCACTTCTCAAGCGCTGCGATGCCGTCGTCTGCCGAACTGAGTCCGAACACATATTTTGCGAAACGATCAAACTGCGGTGTATTTCGGTTTTTGTACCATTTCATCCAGGCGGGCATAACAACGGACAACCCTGCCCCATGCGGAACGTTGAAAAGTGCTGATAAAGAGTGCTCGATTGCATGATTCGGATAACTGAATCCGGCACAGCCTGACAGGATCAAACCGTTTTGGGCAAGGGTTGCAGCCCAGGCAAATTCCCCACGCGCAGCCTCATCCTCCGGATTGGCGATGAGCGTTTGTGTGGTTTCAATTACCGTATTTAGTAGTGCTTCAACCAGACGCGACTGAATTGCAGGCTGAACGGTTGCGGTGAAGTACACTTCGATAAGGTGTGAAATGATATCAGCGGCAGAATAGACCAGGTAATCCCGGGAGACGCCCGCCATCAGTGCCGGACTCAGGACGGATACCACAGGACGCGTGTAGTCGTTACCGATCGATAATTTTTCATGTGTTTCTTCATTGGTGACAACGGCATACGGGTTCATTTCGCTTCCCGTTGCGGCCAGGGTCAGAATGGCAAACAAAGGTAAAGCAGAGGAAAGCTCGCCTTTACCAGCGAATAAATCCCAGACGTTACCATTATAATGTGCGCCGGCCGCAATAGCCTTAGCACTGTCAAGTACGGAGCCGCCGCCAACGCTAAGGATAGCGTCCACGTTATGTTGTTTGGCCAGTTCCACCCCTTCACGGACTTTGGATATCACCGGGTTACTTACGATACCGCCAAGTTCTATATACTCGATGCCGTTATCGGCAAGATTCTGGCTGACCGTATCGAACAGGCCTTCTCGTTTAATACGTTCGCTTCCGTAGCACAGCAGGACTTTTCGTGCGCCAGCACTGGCAATGTGTGCACCGATAGTATTCTCTTTTCCGGAACCGAATTCGATTCGGGTTGGGTTGTAGAAAGTAAACTCTTTCACGTATGTCTCCTCCGGATAACCTGCCTGACAGTTAAAAATGGCTTTAACCTGAACGGTTTAAATTTGCTCGCGGTGAACCCTGACTTACAGGACACTGCCTCATTTCAGTGTTGTTATTTTGAGTGTCTTTAATGAAGGGTGTTATTAAAATACTCTGCATTATTTGCCTGATCCTCTGAACCTGATCTCAAAGCGTATATTTCAATTTTCATAGCTGCTAAGTTGTTAACGTCAAAAGGAGTAACAAATGTGAGGCATTACAGAATGATTTCTGAGAAGTCGGTTGAAAAACTACTGGGTGAACTTTCGGTCGATATAGCTCAGCGCACACCCTGCACCGGTGATTTCCCTACAGCCGTAGAAGGACTCGAATTGTTCCGCCGAAACGAACCCGCTCCTCCGGTGAGCTGCCTGGTCCCTCCCAGTATCGTTCTGGTGGCCGATGGCGCGAAGATCATGTGGGTTGGTGGTGAACCTTACGAATACAATGCGGAAAAATTCCTGATCACATCTCTTGACCTGCCAGCCAGCTCGGAAGTATTACAGGCTTCGACATCCCGTCCCTGCGTGGGCGTAGCCTATAAACTTGACCAGCGCGTACTGATGGAATTAATTGCACAGGGAAGCCTGCCGCCGGTTAAAAAACGAGACGCGGGAACGGGTGTCGGTATAGGAACTATTACTGATGTTTTGCTGGAGCCTTTCTGCCGTCTGCTTTCTTTGCTTGACGAGCCTGAAGCTATTCCTGTTCTCGGGCCGCTGATTCAAAGAGAGATACATTACCGGCTTTTGATGAGCGATCAGTCCGATCATCTCAGACAGATTGCAGCAGTAGACGGCCATGGCTACCGTATCGGTAAAGCTATTGACTGGTTAAAGACCAATATTGCATCACCTTTACGCGTAGAAGAACTGGCAAGTCGGGTGCAAATGAGCACGCCCTCTTTCCACCAACACTTCAGGCAGCTTGCGGGAATGAGCCCGCTACGGTATCAGAAATGGCTGCGCCTCAATGAAGCCAGGCGACTGATGCTGAATGAACATTACGATGTCACCACAGCAGCCTATGCTGTCGGTTACGAAAGCCTGTCCCATTTCAGCCGGGAATATACGCGGATGTTCGGGGAATCACCCAAGAAGGATATAACCGTGCTGAGAAAGTCAGCTGGTAAGCTTTAGTATTATCGTAATGTATTTTACCTTATCCTGTTATTGTACCGGTTGCGCAAAACTTGCAGGAAAGCCATAAAGGCGGGAGAATCCTGTCGGCGGTGAGGATAAAAGATGTGGTAGCCCTCAAACCAGGGGCACCACTCGGTCAGTACCACAATCAACCTGCCGTTTCTGATATATTCATCCGCAACATATTCTGGAAGGCAGGCTACGCCCAGGCCATCAAGAGCTGCATCAAGCTGATGTACCGTGCTGTTCGCAATATATTGCCCCTTCACCTTCAGGCTGAACTTCTGGTCTTCCTTCTCGAATTCCCAGGCATACAAACCACTCGTGTCGGAATACCGGACGTTGATGCAATTGTGGTTCAAAAGATCCTGCGGTTTTTTAGGCTTCCCATAGCGTTGAAAATAATCCGGTGCTGCAACAATCAATTGCCGCCAGTCCTGGCTGATTTTAACGGCAATCTGAATCGCCACGGATAATCTAGACACTTCCGAGCCGTTGATAATACTGGTTTTCATATTCTGTCGGTGACATCTGATCGCTAGAACCATGCCGACGCTTACTGTTATAAAACATTTCGATGTAATC
>NZ_CDRQYH010000110.1:0-7164 GCF_977039595.1 Enterobacter sp. | reverse complement strand
TTTTGAGATTTTTGGCCAGTTCGTTAGCCAGAGCCTGCAACTGTTTTTCGTCCATAAATTAACCTGCTTTTGATGTTGGATTGAACATATCAAAATCAGGCAATTACACAAATTTATGTACAGACTCCGCCCTGGTGGTGATATCTGGAATGCAATGAAAGGAACCCGATAAACATGGCTATCGAAACCTTCTCCTGGAGCCCCAGAGTTAGCCCGACGCAAACCGTTTCGTTCAGGACAAGAAGCGCTAAGTTTGGGGATGGTTACGAGCAGATTTCTGGCGACGGTATCAATCCTCGTAGCCAACAATGGGAAATGAATTTTGTTGGAACTGAGGAATACATTCAGTCGATAAAAACCTTTCTTGACAGGCATGGAGGTACAAAAGCGTTTCAGTGGAAACCACCGCTTGAGCAGCTCGGCTTATATCGTTGTGCCGAGTATAAGCCCACACCGATGGGCGGTGAGAACTACTCCCTTTCCGCAACTTTCCAACAGGCATTCAAACCATGAGTCTCAATGCAGATTATCAGAAGCTTGAGCCCGGCGATGCAGTCAGGCTTTATGAGGTCGATGGAACGGCCTTTGGTACAGGCGAGGTGCTTAGATTTCACAGCTACAACCTGGCCCATACTGAGGCGGAAATTGTCGCTGCAGGGGGAGACGAAAATAATCTCCCGGCTAAATCAATCTGGTGGCAGGGTGAGGAGTATAAAGCCTGGCCCTGTCAAATTGAGGGGATCGAGGCATCTACCAGTGGAAGTAGCGCTCAGCCAAAATTATCAGTGGCTAACCTTGATAGCTCCATTACGGCTCTTTGTCTGGCTTATGACGATATGCTGCAGGCGAAAGTGACAATCCATGACACGCTGGGCAAATATCTTGACGCGATTAACTTTTCCGGCGGCAATCCAACAGCTGACCCGACCCAGGAAAAGCTGAAGGTTTTCTACATCGATGCAAAGAGCAGTGAAACCAACGAAGTGGTTGAGTTCACGCTATCCAGCCCGATGGACCTACAGGGGCAAATGATCCCGACGCGGCAGCTTCATTCCCTGTGCACCTGGTGCATCCGGAACAAGTATCGCACCGGCGACGGCTGCGATTATGCCGGGACCAACTATTTCGACAAAAACAACAACCCCGTAAGCGATCCGTCGCTTGATGAATGCAACGGCACGCTGACGGCCTGCAAACTTCGGTTCGGTGAAAATAACGAGCTCTCGTTTGGTGGGTTCCCTGGCACGTCTTTGATCAGGAGCTGATATGCGGCAGAAAACCATTGATGCCATTATGGCGCATGCTGCAGCTGAATATCCTCGCGAGTGCTGCGGCGTGGTGGCGCAGAAAAGCCGTGTTGAGCGGTACTTCCCCTGCCGAAATCTTGCCGAGGCGCCGGAGGACAATTTTGTCCTCTGCCCGGAAGATTACGCAGTTGCTGAGGACTGGGGTACGGTGATCGCCATCGTTCACAGTCACCCTGACGCCACAACCCAACCGAGCGAACTGGATAAAGCGCAATGCGACGCAACGCTTTTACCCTGGCATATTGTGAGCTGGCCGGAGGGGGATTTACGCACCATCCAGCCGCGTGGGGAACTGCCACTGCTGGAGCGTCCGTTTGTGCTTGGCCACTTCGACTGCTGGGGGCTGGTAATGAGCTATTTCCGGCAAACGCATGGTATCGAGCTCCACGATTATCGGGTGGATTATCCCTGGTGGGAAAACGATTATCCGGACAACTTCTATCAGGATTGCTGGTACGAGTGCGGTTTCAGAGAGTTCGACGGGCCCCCGCAGCCAGGCGATATGGTGATCATGCAGGTTCAGGCCGATAAGTGGAATCATGCGGGGATCCTGCTGGAGGGCAACATGCTGCTGCACCACCTGTATGGACATTTGAGCCAGCGGGTGCCGTATGGTGGCTACTGGCAGGAAAGGACGATGAAGATTTTACGTTACAAATCTCTGTGCTAACCTTTTGCAAAACCAAAGGGGATAGGGATATGAAAAAATCATTATTGGCATTTTCGTTGTTAATTTTGGCTGGTTGTTCGACTGAGCCAGTTCTCCCGCAGTATGCAAAAGAAGTGTCTGCACCGAAAGAATTTCAACAGTCAACAAACACAACTGCCGTAACAATCATTCGCGATAAAGGTTTCGTTGCTGGTGGATGCGCTATAACAACCTATATCAATGGTAAATATTTGGCTGAACTTGATACAGGGGAAAAAGTCACTGCTTACTTAAACCCTGGCGATGTATTGATTGGGGCTGGGTTTGCCGGGAAAGGCCTATGTAATGGTGCACCTAAAAAAGAACGGGAGTTTTCAATAAAAGAAAACACTCCTCGAGTTTTAAGGATATTTATCGATCAAAGTGGGAATGTAGATATACTCCCGATGTCGATAAATTAGAGCTGATATTTAACAGGAAAAGTCCACCTTCGGGTGGCTTTTTTATTGGGGTGATTCATGTCAGATGTAATGACTCGCATTGAACTTGGCGGCGTTCTGGGAAAGACTTTTGGTAAAACACATCATCGCTCAATAAGCACAACCAAAGAAGCTTGCAAAGCCTTATCAGCTACGATTAATGGTTTCGAAAAATTCATGAATACAAGTAAACAAAGAGGGCTTTCTTATGCGGTTTTTCGCGGGAAGAAAAATATTGGCGTTGATGAATTAGGATTTCCTGTCAGGGGTGAGGTTATAAGAATCGTTCCAGTGCCGATTGGAAGTAAAAAAGCAGGTGTATTACAAACTATTTTAGGTGCTGTATTGGTGGCCGTTGGGGTGGTATTAAATTTCACGCCTTTTGCTGGAGCTTCACCATTTTTCTATCAGGCTGGTGGCGCTCTGATCCTTGGTGGCGTCGTCCAAATGCTATCTCCTCAACCTGCAGGTCTGGCAAGCAAACAAAGCGCAGATAACCGAGCATCCTACGCATTCGGTGGTGTAACAAATACCGCGGCGCAAGGCTATCCGGTACCGCTCCTATATGGCCGCCGGCGGATAGGCGGAGCGATTATTTCTGCCGGAATTTATGTCGAAGATCAGCAGTAGATAACAAACCTTTTTACAAGCCACCTTCGGGTGGCTTTTTTTATGGGCGCGATATGGCGAATAAAATTACCGGACGAAAAGGGGGGAGCTCCAGTTCCCGAACTCCTACCGAACAGCCTGATGATCTGCAATCTGTAGCGAAGGCAAAGATCCTCGTTGCGCTTGGGGAAGGGGAGTTTGCTGGACAGCTCACCGGGAAGGATATCTACCTGGACGGAACGGCGCTGGAGAACGCCGACGGCTCCCAAAACTTCAGCGGCGTTACGTGGGAATTTCGCGCGGGTACACAGGCCCAGAAGTACATTCAGGGCATTCCCGGTACCGAAAACGAAATCAGCGTGGGAACCGAGGTAACGAGCGCTACAGCGTGGACACGAACCTTCACCAATACACAGCTTTCGGCGGTTCGTTTACGCCTGAAATGGCCCTCGCTTTTCAAACAGGAGGACGATGGCGATCTGGTGGGTTACTCGGTTAATTATGCGATTGACCTGCAGACGGACGGCGGCACATGGCAGACGGTACTCAATACCAGCGTGACCGGCAAAACGACGTCTGGTTATGAGCGCAGCCACCGTATCGATTTACCGCAGGCTGGCAGCACCTGGACAATCCGCCTGCGTAAGATTACCTCTGACGCCAACAGCGCGAAGATCGGCGACACGATGACGCTGCAGAGCTTCACCGAGGTGATTGACGCCAAGTTACGCTATCCCAACACAGCGCTACTCTACATCGAATTCGATTCCAGCCAGTTTAACGGCTCTATCCCGCAGATCTCCTGCGAGCCTCGCGGGCGTGTTATTCGTGTGCCAGATAACTATGACCCCGAAACAAGAGCGTACAGCGGGACATGGACCGGTGCGTTTAAGTGGGCATGGACGGATAACCCGGCGTGGATTTTTTACGATCTGGTTGTTTCTGACCGGTTCGGCCTCGGTCACCGTTTGACTGCTGCGAATATCGATAAATGGACGCTGTATCAGGTTGCTCAGTATTGTGATCAGATGGTACCAGACGGCAAAGGGGGCAACGGTACCGAACCACGTTATACCTGCAACGTGTACATTCAGGACCGGAACGACGCCTACACAGTCCTGCGAGATTTTGCCGCTATCTTCCGTGGCATGACCTACTGGGGCGGTGATCAGATTGTGGCCCTGGCTGACATGCCGCGCGATGTTGATTACAGCTACACGCGCGCTAACGTTGTTGGCGGTCGCTTCACCTATTCGAGCAGCACCACGAAAAGCCGCTACACCACAGCGCTGGTATCATGGTCTGATCCCGGTAATGCTTACGCCGACGCGATGGAGCCGGTATTTGAGCAGGCGCTGGTGGCGCGGTACGGTTTCAATCAACTGGAAATGACAGCCATCGGCTGTACCAGGCAGTCTGAAGCAAACCGAAAGGGGCGCTGGGGGATTCTCACCAACAACAAGGATCGCGTTGTTTCGTTTGATGTCGGGCTGGACGGCAACATTCCGCAGCCGGGGTATATCATAGCCGTGGCAGACGAGCTGCTTTCCGGAAAGGTTATGGGCGGACGCATCAGCGCCGTTAACGGTCGCGTTATCAAACTTGACCGCGTGGCAGATGCGACAGCAGGTGATCGCCTTATTCTCAACCTACCTTCCGGGGCGTCGCAGAGCAGGACCATTCAGGCCGTGAACGGTGAATCAGTCACAGTCACCACGGCATACAGTGAGACGCCACAGGCTGAAGCTGTTTGGGTGGTTGAATCTGACGAGCTTTACGCTCAGCAGTATCGCGTTGTCAGCGTAAGCGATAATGATAATGGAACCTTCTCGATCACCGCCGCATGGCACGATCCGGATAAATATGCCCGTATCGATA
Source organism: Enterobacter sp. (assembly GCF_977039595.1). Taxonomy (NCBI): domain Bacteria; kingdom Pseudomonadati; phylum Pseudomonadota; class Gammaproteobacteria; order Enterobacterales; family Enterobacteriaceae; genus Enterobacter; species Enterobacter sp. Next base: position 2,242 of record NZ_CDRQYH010000110.1, on the reverse strand, counting down.
CTGGCGCGATTATCGACCAGCGGCCAATAAGTGTAATACCTCCTGGTAATCAGTCCCCGCCAGCTAACATCGTGATCAGCTCGTTTTCTGTTGTTCAGCAGAATATCAGCGTCGAGACCATGCGCGTCAGCTGGGACCAGGCGCAGAACGCTATCGCCTATGAGGGGCAGTGGCGCCGCAACGACGGAAACTGGGTGAACATGCCTCGCAGCTCCACCACGTCATTTGACGTCCCGGGGATTTATGCCGGGCGCTACCTGGTGCGCGTGCGCGCAATTAATGCCGCTGAAATTTCCTCAGGATGGGGATATTCAGAAGAGAAGACACTGACCGGCAAAGTAGGTAATCCGCCTAAGCCAGTAGGATTCACGGCCACGGGCATTAACTGGGGGATTCGTCTTAACTGGGGTTTCCCGGCAAACACCGGCGATACGCTAAAAACGGAAATTCAGTACACTGCCAACAGTGACTTTTCAGATCCTCTTTTGCTGTCTGACGTTCCTTATCCTTCCGCTGAATATACTCAGCTCGGGCTTAAAGCAGGGCAGGAATTCTGGTACCGCGCGCAGCTGGTCGACAGAACGGGTAACGAGTCCGGGTATACTGACTGGATCAGGGGGATGTCTAACGATAACGCCGATGATTATCTGGGAGATATCGCAGATGATTTCCTAACCTCTGCAGACGGAGAACGCCTAACTGGTGACATCGATACCAACATTGAGGGAATACTGCAGAACGCCCTGGCGAACCACGGAACTGTTGAGCACCAGTGGGCACAATACGGAGAAGTGCGTGCCGATATTCTGGTGGTTAAAACGACGATTGCTGAAGTTGATAATGCAATGGCCGAATTGTCAACGCAGGTGCAGGCGCAGATTGATGATGTTACTGCAGCACTGGAGGACAAACTTACCGCCGTCGTTGATGCTTCTGGCGCTTCCGCTATCTACACCCTCAAAACAGGCGTGAGGATAAACGGCATCATGTATAACGCCGGGATGTCGATTGCCGTTCTGGCGCAGGCAGGGCAGCCGATTGTTACCCGAGTAGGTTTCAACGCTAACCAGTTCGTGCTGATGAGTGGCAGTGGCGATACCCAGTATTCGCCGTTCGCTGTGGTTAATGGACAGGTCTTTATCAGCTCAGCGTTTATTCAGGATGGCACGATCACCAATGCCAAAATCGGCAACTTCATCGAGTCCAACAATTATGTTTCCGGGCAGTCCGGGTGGAAACTGGATAAAGGAGGTACCTGGGAAAACTACGGCAGCGACGGGGAGGGCGCAAGAAAGACCACGAATGTAACGGACAGCATCAGGGATGCGAACGGCGTCCTCCGCGTACAGATTGGTAAACTTACAGGAGTATTTTAATGACGTGGGGCATTCAGACGTGGGATGCCAATGGCAATCCGAACAATTATGGTATTAAGCCTGTATCTGTTGTCGGACGAATTCAACTCGCTTACACACAAAATTCAGGTTCCTGGAGTTTTACTGTTCCGCCTGGCTATAAGGTTGGCTTTGTTGTTTCGCTCGATCAAGGCACTACCTCTGTTGGGCGGCATATAGAGGCAACTGGCAACACTATTACCGTGACGCCTGCTAATACAGCTGGCATCGGTAATTACCCCTCATCCGCCTGTGAACTTGTCGTTTTTATGGAGCCAGCTTAATGGCTGATTATGGTGCTTATATATTAATGGACAATGGCAATCCTTTTGTGACGCCATATTCCACTCCTTTTTGTCTCTATAATCGTTCTGAAGTTGCTTCCAACACAAACGGTAGTGCAGCAATAGATATTCCTGTCGACCCCTCTTATCCGGCCATTGCGTTCTGTCGTGTGTCAGGGCCGTCTCAGGCTGTATATTTGGGGGTTCGCAGAAATGGAAGCGTAATAAGCGCCTCCGCATCAACTCCAGCAGGTTATACAGGTTCAAAAACATTCACCCTGACTGTGTACGTTTTCGCCGTCTTTCCTCAGCCTTTGCCAAAGTGGGGAATAGCGTTCTGGGACGCCAGCGGGCGAGTGGTTCTCACAAACGAAAGCCGGGTATTGACCGACCTGGTGACCGTGGGAACTCCAGGCGCAGGGGGAATTAATCTCGACGTTACTCTGAGTGGTTCCTATGGGCTTTGTTGAATAAATCAGATTTCGGGTAAGTCTCCCCCGTAGCGGGTTGTGTTTTCAGGCAATACGCACGCTTTCAGGCATACCTGCTTTCGTCATTTTGTTC
>NZ_CDRQYH010000109.1:0-7428 GCF_977039595.1 Enterobacter sp. | reverse complement strand
ACAAATAAACGCGTACTGAGCCGTATTGGTTTTTATCTGGGCCTGGCGGTGTTTCTGGTTATCACGCTGTTCCCGTTCTTCGTGATGCTAATGACGTCGTTTAAGAGTGCGAAAGAGGCGATCTCGCTCCATCCGACCATTCTGCCCCAGGAGTGGACGCTGCAGCATTACATCGACATCTTTAACCCGCTGATCTTCCCGTTTGTGGATTACTTCAAAAACAGCATGATGGTATCGCTGACCTCCTCGGTGATTGCCGTATTTCTCGGCACGCTGGGTGCTTATGCCTTGTCCAAACTGCGTTTTAAAGGACGCACGACGATCAATGCAAGCTTCTACACCGTCTATATGTTCTCCGGGATCTTGCTGGTAGTGCCGCTGTTCAAAATCATCACTGCCCTCGGGATCTACGACACCGAGTTGGCGCTGATCGTCACCATGGTGACCCAGACATTGCCGACAGCGGTGTTCATGCTGCGCAGCTATTTCGACACCATCCCGGACGAAATCGAAGAAGCCGCGATGATGGACGGCCTCAACCGCCTGCAAATCATCTTTCGCATCACCGTCCCGCTTGCGATCTCAGGACTCGTATCAGTGTTTGTCTACTGCTTTATGGTGGCGTGGAACGACTATCTGTTTGCGTCAATTTTCCTGTCCAGCTCTGGCAATTTTACCTTGCCGGTCGGGCTGAACACGCTCTTTAGCACGCCAGATTATATCTGGGGCCGCATGATGGCGGCATCGCTGGTGACGGCGCTTCCGGTGGTCATCATGTACGCCCTGTCTGAACGTTTTATTAAAAGTGGTTTGACCGCCGGTGGCGTGAAGGGCTGAGGCGGCCAATATTAACAAGGAGTCAGTCATGAAAAAATTAGTTGCGACAGCGCCACGCGTGGCGGCGCTGGTGGAATATGAAGATCGTCCGGTTGCAGTCCATGAAGTAAAAATTCGCGCCCGTTTTGGCGCGCCGAAACACGGTACAGAAGTGGTGGATTTCCGCGCCGCCAGCCCGTTTATTGATGAAGAATTCAACGCAGAGTGGCAGATGTTCACGCCGCGTGAAGAGGGCGCAGCGCGCGGTATTGAGTTCGGTAAGTTCCAGCTGGGTAACATGGTTGTTGGCGACATTATTGAATGCGGTGCGGACGTGACGGATTACCAGATCGGCGATCTTGTCTGCTGCTACGGCCCGTTGCAGGAAACGGTCATCGTCAACGCGGTGAACAACTATAAGCTGCGTAAAATGCCGCAGGGCGCGTCCTGGAAGAACGCCGTCTGCTACGATCCGGCGCAGTTCGCCATGAGCGGCGTGCGTGATGCCAACGTCCGCGTGGGCGACTTTGTCGTCGTGGTCGGTCTGGGAGCAATCGGGCAGATTGCGATTCAGCTGGCTAAAAAAGCCGGTGCGTCAGTGGTTATCGGCGTTGATCCAATCGAACACCGCTGCGAGATCGCCCGTCGTCACGGCGCGGACCACTGCCTGAACCCAATCGGCACCGATGTCGGCCTGGAAATCAAAAAGCTGACCGGCAAGCAGGGCGCGGACGTGATCATCGAAACCAGTGGTTTTGCCGATGCGCTGCAGTCCGCGCTGCGCGGGCTCGCCTACGGCGGCACCATCTCCTACGTAGCCTTCGCGAAACCGTTCGCTGAAGGCTTTAACCTCGGCCGCGAAGCGCATTTCAATAATGCGAAGATTGTCTTCTCCCGCGCCTGCAGCGAACCAAACCCGGACTATCCGCGCTGGAGCCGCAAGCGTATCGAAGAGACCTGCTGGGAACTGCTGATGAACGGTTATCTCAATTGTGAAGATCTGATCGACCCGGTCGTGACCTTCACCACCAGCGCTGAAAGCTACATGAAATATGTGGACCAGCATCCGGAACTGAGCATCAAAATGGGCGTCACTTTTTAAGCTAAGGAGAGCAAATCATGAAAATCGCAACACAGAACCAGGGCTTTTTCCCGGTCAATATCATGGAGAAATTCGAGTACATCAAAGCGATGGGTTTTGATGGCTACGAAATTGACGGCAAGCTGCTGGTGGAAAACCTCGCCGAGGTGAAAGCGGCCATCAAAGCCACTGGTCTGCCAGTGACGACGGCCTGCGGTGGATACGATGGCTGGATCGGCGATTTCATCGAAGAGCGCCGTCTGAACGGATTACAGCAGATTGAACGCATTCTGGAAGCGCTGGCTGAAGTGGGCGGTAAGGGCATTATCGTGCCTGCCGCGTGGGGGATGTTTACCTTTCGACTGCCGCCAATGATCTCTCCACGCAGCCTTGAAGGCGACCGCAAAGCGGTGAGTGCTTCGCTGCGCTGGCTGGATGAGGTGGCAGCGCGCACCGGAACCACCATCTATCTGGAGCCGCTGAACCGCTATCAGGATCATATGATTAATACCCTGGCAGACGCGCGTCGATACATCGAAGAGAACGGCCTGAAGCATGTGCAGATCATCGGCGATTTCTATCATATGAACATCGAAGAAGACTCGCTGACGGATGCGCTGCATCGGAACCGCGATCTGCTTGGCCATGTGCACATCGCCGATAATCACCGCTACCAGCCGGGCAGCGGCAGCCTCGATTTTGCCAGCCTGTTCGATCAGCTGCGTGCGGATAACTACCAGGGTTACGTGGTATATGAGTGCCGTGTTCGCGCCGATGATCCGGCTCAGGCATACCGGGATTCGCTCACTTATCTGCGTAAATGCTAAGGATGACGAGCGTGATGAGTGCTTCTACACCTTCGCCTCTGCGCGTCGCCATCATTGGCGCCGGGCAGGTCGCGGATAAAGTGCACGCCTCGTATTACGCCACGCGCAGTGATGTTCAGATGGTGGCTGTCATGGACAGCCACTCTGAACAGGCTCGGGCGTTTGCGGAACGTCATGGTATTCCCTCGGCATGGCAGGATGCGCGAGAAATGCTCGAGGCGGTTAAGCCGGATGCGGTGAGCGTCTGCTCGCCTAACCGGTTTCATTTCGAGCACGTCATAGCAGCGCTGGACGCAGGCTGCCATGTGATGTGTGAAAAACCGCCTGCTATGACGCCGCAGGAGGCCGATCGGATGCGCCTGGCTGCGCGCAAGGCAGGAAAAGTGCTGGCGTATGATTTTCACCATCGTTTTGCCCTGGATACTCAGCTGCTGCGCGATGCGGTAATGAACGGAACGCTCGGAGAAATTTACTTCACGTCAGCGCAGGCGCTGCGTCGCTGCGGTGTGCCAGGGTGGGGCGTTTTTACCAATAAATCGCTACAGGGCGGTGGTCCGCTGATTGATATCGGCATCCATATGCTTGATGCAGCAATGTATGTTCTGGGGTTCCCGGCGGTAAAACGGGTGACCGCGCATAGCTTTCAGAGGCTGGGCAACCGTAAAAGCAGCGGTCAGTTTGGCGCGTGGGATCCCACGCAGTTTACCGTGGAAGATGCTCTGTTTGGCACGATTGAATTTTGCAACGGCGGCATTCTGCGTCTGGACACGTCGTTTGCGCTCAATATCCGCGAGCAATCGATCATGAACGTCGCATTCTGCGGTGAAAAGGCGGGTGCCACGCTGTTCCCGGCGCACATTTACAACGACGAAGCTGGTGTTTTACAAACTCTTACCCAACGCGAAGAGGCTGACGACCAACGCCACCTGCGCAGTATGGATGCCTTCGTGCGCCATGTGCAGGGAGAGCCCGTCATGATCGCTGATGCGGAGCAGGGGCTGATTATCCAGCAGCTTGTCGCCGCGCTGTATGAATCAGCAGAAACGGGGGGAAGCGTGACGTTATGCTAAACGTGTCTGTATTAACCGACCCGGGCTTTTGTCCGCACAGTCTGAATAAATACGCCTCCATCATGGCCTGCGGTAATGGCTACATGGGGATCCGCGCTGCGCATGAAGAGGATTACACCCAGCAAACCCGAGGCATGTATCTTGCGGGTCTGTATCATCGTGCTGGTCGCAACGAGACCACTGAGCTGGTCAATTTGCCCGATATCACCGGTATTGAGGTTGAGCTGGACGGGGTGAATTTTACCCTTCTGTCGGGGGACATTATCGAGTGGCAGCGCGAGCTGGCGTTTGCTAATGGCGAACTTCGTCGCAGCGTCATCTGGCGCTCGCCCGACGGGAAACGCTATCGACTGGAGAGTCGCCGTTTTGTCTCTCTGGATCAGCTGCCGCTGGTGGCCATGCAGCTTGCGATCACCCCGCTTGATGCTGCCTCACAGGTGGTGATGAAAACCGGCATTGATGCGACACAAACCAATACCGGCCGGCAGCATCTGGATGAAATTTCCGTCAGGGTGTTCGACCAGCACTATATGCAGGGGGTGTATGAAACGCAGAACCGGGCGTCAGAAGTTATTGTTTCGGCGTTTTGTCAGCTCTCTGCGAAGAGCGACAGCTGCTTCACCGCCAAAAATCGTCGGGTCTCTGCCCACTATTGCCTGACGATACCGCAAGGTGACACTGTCACTCTGGATAAGATTGTCTGGGTTGCTCATCGCAGCGATAAAGCCCTTTCGCAGGAGTCGTTCGCGCGAAGGGCGCTGGCGGATCTCAAGGTTTGTGCGGCAAGGGGGTATGCCTCGCTGCTGGAGAGTTCATCCTGCGTATGGGCAGACGTATGGCGTAACGCCCGGGTGGAAGTGGCTTCTGCAGTTCCTGACGATCAGATGGCGCTGGACTATGCCGTCTGGCATCTGACCACCATGACGCCAGCCCATGATGAGCGGAGCAGCATTGCCGCTAAGGGATTGACCGGCGAGGGGTATAAAGGACACGTCTTCTGGGATACCGAAATATTCCTGCTGCCTTTCCATCTTTTCACCCGTCCACAGGTGGCCCGCAATCTTCTGCGCTATCGCTGGCTTAACCTGGCCGGGGCCCGGGAAAAAGCCCGCCGCAACGGCTGGCCGGGCGCACTTTTCCCGTGGGAGAGCGCCTCGAGCGGCAAAGAGGAAACGCCGGAGTTCGCGGCTATCAACATCCGAACCGGCATGCGCCAGAAGGTGGCCTCCGCGCTGGCTGAACACCACATCGTGGCGGATATTGCCTGGGCCGTCGTCGCTTACTGGCAGGCGACACACGATGATGCCTTTATGCGAAATGAAGGCCTGACGCTGCTGATGGAAACCGCCGCGTTCTGGATGGGCCGCGCAACGGAGGTAGACGGGCGCCTGGAAATTCATGATGTGATTGGGCCTGACGAATACACCGAGCATGTAAACAACAACGCCTATACCAATTATCTGGCGTGGCATAACGTTGCCTGCGCGCGCCGGTTTATGGCGCAGTTTGGGCGTGAAGATGCGCGTTTTACGGAGAATGCCACGCGGTTCCTGACGCGCTTATGGCTGCCGGAGGCCAATTCAGACGGTGTGATCCCGCAGGATGATACCTTCATGGCGAAACCGGCCATTGATCTCAGCCGCTATAAAGCAAAAGCAGGGAAGCAGACCATTCTGCTCGATTACTCCCGCGCGGAAGTAAACGACATGCAGATCCTGAAGCAAGCTGATGTGGTAATGCTTACCTACCTCTTGCCGGAGCGGTTTACCCCACAGCAATGTGCCGCCAATCTGGCTTTCTACGAGCCCCGCACGATCCATGACTCTTCGCTGAGCAAGGCCATACACGGCATTGTGACCGCCCGCTGTGGTGACACCGAAGGTGCCTACGCCTTCTGGCGTGATGGCGTCGCCATTGACCTTGGGGACGATCCACACAGCTGCGATGACGGTATTCATGCCGCAGCGACCGGCGCTATTTGGTCCGGCGTCATTCAGGGATTTGCAGGTATGCAGATTGTGGAAGGGGAGCTACACCTTGCGCCCGGCCTGCCTGCCCACTGGCGAAGGCTTGCTTTCCCCTTGCGCTGGCGGAACGCAACGCTGCACTTCACCTATGAAAATGAGGTGTTAACCATTGAAACGACGACACCTGTCACGCTGACGCTTTGGGGCAAGACGCTACGCGTATCGGGGCGCAAGGTATGCGCTTATAAGGATTTTCTTGCACCTGCAAATGGGACCGCTACCACGGAGGGGCGCGATGACGCTTAAGGCTGTTGTATTCGATCTCGACGGTGTTATCACCGATACCGCACACCTCCATTTTCTGGCCTGGCGTGCAGTGGCTGACGAAATCGGCATCACCTTCGACGAAGTGTTTAATGAACAGCTGAAGGGAATTAGCCGCATGGATTCCCTTCAGCGCATCCTGAAGCATGGCGGGAAAGAGGGGATGTTCAGTGAAGAGAAGTGCCTCGCGCTGGCAACGAAAAAAAACGCACTTTATGTCCAGTCTCTGGCGTCGCTGACGGAAGATTCACTGCTTCCGGGTATTCGTGACGTTCTGACGGATATACGTAAAGCGAACGTCAAAACTGGACTCGCCTCCGTTTCCCTGAATGCCCCAGGGATCCTGCACGCGCTGGGCATTTATCAGGCCTTCGATTATTGCGCCGATGCTTCCCGTATTCGCCGCTCAAAGCCAGATCCAGAGATCTTCCTTGCAGCCTGTGCTGGCCTGAATGTGCGTCCTGAAGAGGCCATGGGCATCGAAGATGCACCTGCAGGCGTAGCGGCGATCAACGCGGCGGGCATGCTGTCGGTTGGGGTGGGTTCTGGCCTGAACCATGCGGGACTACAGCTTCATTCAACGCGGGAACTGACCTGGAAATGCCTTACCGAGTTTTGGGCATCCCGGACGTATTGATAAGGAATTAACAATGGCTCAACTGTCTCTGAAAAACATTCAGAAAATCTATGATAACCAGGTCCACGTGGTTAAGGATTTCAATCTCGAAATCGAAGACAAGGAGTTCATCGTCTTCGTCGGGCCTTCAGGCTGCGGTAAATCCACGACGCTGCGCATGATCGCCGGTCTGGAGGAGATCTCCGCTGGCGAACTGGTCATTGACGGCGTTTGTATGAACGATGTGCCCGCCAAGTCACGCGATATCGCCATGGTATTCCAGAACTATGCGCTTTATCCGCATATGACGGTCTACGACAACATGGCGTTCGGCCTGAAGATGCAAAAAATTGCGCCTGCGGTTATCGAAGAGCGCGTTAACTGGGCGGCACAGATCCTCGGATTACGTGAATACCTCAAGCGTAAACCCGGCGCGCTGTCCGGCGGCCAGCGCCAGCGCGTGGCGTTAGGCAGGGCGATCGTACGCGAGGCGGGCGTGTTCCTCATGGATGAACCGCTCTCAAACCTCGATGCCAAGCTTCGCGTGCAGATGCGGGCTGAAATCAGCAAGCTGCATCAGAAGCTTAACACCACCATGATTTAGGTGATGCTGCCAACTTACTGATTTAGTGTATGATGGTGTTTTTGAGGTGCTCCAGTGGCTTCTGTTTCTATCAGCTGTCCCTCCTGTTCAGCTACTGACGGGGTGGTGCGTAACGGCAAAAGC
>NZ_CDRQYH010000108.1:0-8530 GCF_977039595.1 Enterobacter sp. | reverse complement strand
GGACGCGCGTCCGTTTAACGCCGGGAAGCAGGAAGAGGTGAAGCGTCGCGTGAAGCATTTGGGGAATGGGCAGATCGGTTAATCCTCAGCCACGTTAATGCCCGGTGGCGCTGCGCTTACCGGGCCTACGGACCGCTCTCTTTTGTAGGCCGGGTAAGCGCAGCGCCACCCGGCGTGGTTATTCGCTATGAACTATCACCAGTACTACCCTGTCGACATCGTCAACGGCCCCGGCACCCGCTGCACCCTGTTTGTTTCAGGCTGCGTCCATGAATGCCCCGGCTGCTACAACAAAAGCACCTGGCGACTCAATTCCGGCATGCCGTTCACCGCGGAGATTGAAGATAAAATCATCAGCGACCTGAATGACACGCGTATTCACCGCCAGGGGATTTCACTCTCCGGCGGCGATCCGCTGCACCCGCAAAACGTGCCGGATATCCTGAAGCTGGTGAAGCGCATTCGTGCAGAGTGTGCGGGAAAAGATATCTGGGTCTGGACAGGCTACAGGCTGGATGAACTGAATACGCAGCAGATGGAAGTGGTGGATCTGATTAACGTGCTGGTCGACGGCAAGTTCGTGCAGGATTTAAAAGACCCGTCTTTGATCTGGCGCGGCAGCAGTAACCAGGTAGTGCATCATCTGCGATGAGCAAAGGCGGATGTTATCCGTCCGCCCTTACCTCAAAACCGACTCAAACTCTCCATAGCCACCGCCTTAAACCCGGCAAAATCTCCGCAGCTAGAGAGCCGCGACATCGCCCGCTCGCGCAGGAAGGTGACGAAGATATCGTAAATCGCCATCGCCTCTTCGTACTCGCTTTTGCTGATGGCGAGCAGGAAGATAACGTGCGCGGTTTCGTCGCCCCACTGAACGCCTTGCGGGGCGAGCACGGTGTAGACCACCGTTTTCTGCGCCAGCAGGCCGAGGGAGTGCGGGAGCGCAATGCCGTCGCCGAGCATGGTGCTGACGATGGCTTCACGCTCAACAACCGAATCCAGAAACTCCGCGCCGACAAAGCCTTCTGCCTCAAGCTGTTCACACAGCTCGCGGAACAGCGTCTGCTGATCGATTGGCTTGTCGATAATGCGGAAATGGGCTGCATCGAAGTATTTATCCAGCATCCACGGGCGGGTGCGGTCCACGAGCACCAGTTTGCCAATCTGTTCTAACTGATAGTCGGTCGGGAACGGGGCGATCGTTACTACCGGTTTCGACTTTTCGCTGACGCGTGCGGTGGCTATCACAAAGTCTTCGCCAATGGTTTCCGCAACCTCGTACTCGCGCAGGGTGAGCGTGCGCGTCACCTCAATCTGCGGATATTTACGCTGCAGCACCGCCTCAATCATGCGGACCATCGCGTTACCGGCGTCGCATACCAGCAGCACGCGCGGCTGGCGCTGGTAGCCGATGTTGTAGTGGCGCTCCAGCCCGACGCCAATGTGCAGCACCAGGAAGCCAATCTCGTTTTCGCTGATCGCATACGGCGTGTATTTGCCCCAGCTCGACACCGCCGCCAGCGTCATATCCCACGCCATCGGGTAGTGCTGCTTGATGTTATCCAGCAGCGGATTGGGGATCATAATTTGATACCGCACGCGGGTGATCATGGTTTTGATGTGCGTGAGCAGATCCGCGTGCAGCTGCGCGTCGCTGAGCAGGTTGTAGTTATAGTGAGTGTTGATATAGCGCAGGATGTAGTTGACCAGCGCCTCGTCGTCGTCAGCGTTAATGGCGCTAGGCGCGATCTCCTGAATCTGCCGCGCCGCAATGTGCACGCACAGCCAGCTCTCCTCTGATGGCGAGAGCGCCTTGCCCGCCAGCTGCTGGATGGTGACGGCGATATCCTTAGCCGCCTCGCGCACGTTCTCTTCCACATCTTCGGCGTGGAATTCCGGCAGCGGATAGCCCTCGCTGATGCGCCGTACCGACACCGCGCAGTACAGGCGCAGGAACAGCTCGCCTTCATCGGTCAGGCGAATGTGGTGACGCGTCAGGGCGTCGTGCAGCACCGGCACCATCTGCTCCGCCACACCCGCATTTAGCGCCACGTCGGTCACCAGCGGGTTCAGGCTGTCCTGCTGCGCCAGCTCCCAGAGCAGATCGGTCAGGCACGCGCGGGTCGACATCTCGCTGCCAAACAGCTTCATGCCGTGGCGCGGACGCGTTTCCAGCGTCAGGTTATAGCGATGGAACCACTCGCGGACTTCGGCCATGTCGCTTTGCAGCGTGGCGCGGCTGATAAACCACTCGTCCGCCAGATCCTCCAGCTTAAGAGAAAATGCCGAGGTCAAAAAACGCACCACCAGATAATGCACGCGCTCCGGACCGGTCCGCGGGATACGCAGCGCGCGCGGGTGGGATGCCTGTAGCTGCTGGTAGCGCTGGGCATCATCTATTTTGAGCTGATAGCCGTTGCCCCGGCTCAAGATAAACTGCGCGCCGTGGCTTGCCAGCAGCGCGTTCAGGGCGGTGATATCGGCACGGACGGTTCGCGTGGAAACCGACAGCCGCTGCGCCAGTTCGTCCTGCGGCAGCGTCTCGTTTTGCAACAGTTCGAAAAGTTGCGCTAAACGTTGGTTCGGAAATCGCACGTCGTTGTCCTCTTACAGCTTAAGGTGAAATGACCATCTGGGATGGGCTGCCGACCGGGGTATAGTCCGGTTCGAAGCTCAATTTCCCGTCCTGCGCCACGCGGAAACGGGTAATGTTGTCGCTGCGCTGGTTCATGACGTACAGCCAGCGTCCCTGCTTATCAAGCGTCAGGGTGCGCGGGTAATCACCACGCGTCCATACGTCATCCTGATGCGTCAGCGTGCCCTCCGCCGTTACGGTAAAGTGCCCGATGCTGTTATGCAAACGGTTAGCCACATACAGCTGTTTGCCATCATCGCTTAACGCCAGACCGGCAGCAAAGCTGGTGCCTTTGTAACCTTCAGGCAGGGCTGAAAGCGTTTTGCCCTCTTTTAAGGTGCCGTTGGCGTTCACGGTATAATGGGTGAGCGTAGACGCCTCTTCGTTAATCAACCACAGGGCATCGCCCTTCGGCGTAAAGACAAAGTGGCGCGGCCCGGCCCCTTTTGAGGAGGCGCTGATAAACGGCGGATCGTTCGGCGTCAGCTTTCCTGTCCGATCGTCAAAGCGGTACTGATAGATGCGATCCAGCCCAAGATCGGTCGAAAACACGTATTTCCCGCTCGGATCGGCGGCGATCATGTGCGCATGCGGGCCGTTATGATCGCTGATCGCGAAACTGCCCTCGACGGCAGCTTCCGGCTTCGCCGCGCCCGGTTCGCCTTGATCCTGACGTTTGTCCGTGGCTTCACCCAGGCTGCCGTCTGCGTTGACGGGTAAAATGGCAATCGATCCGCTGACGTAGTTCGCCACCAGAAGATGCTTGCCGTTCGGCGTCAGCGAAAGGTAAACCGGCCCCGCACCGCCGGAGGCCACCTGATTAAGCTCGCTCAGCTCACCGTTATCGCCGACGCGCAGCGCCTGCACCACGCCCTGCTCTACTTCACTTGCCAGATACAGCGTTCTGCCGTCCCGTGAAAGGGTCAACTGCGCCGCATTCGGCAGTTTGCTCACCAGCGTTTTATCTTTCAGCGCGCCGGTTTGCGGGTTAACAGTAAAACGGTACAGCCCTTCACCGTTCGGATTATAGGTGCCCACCCAGGCGTATTGCGTCTGGGCGACAGCGGCGGTGGCGAACATTGAGAGTGAAGCGACAAGCAGGGTACGGGTGTGCATGGTGGCTCCTTCAGGTATGTGCGGTTTAGTTTTGTTTTATTTAACCAGCTTCTTCGTCATCGCCAGCAGCGTACGCACGTCTTCCGGACGCGTATCGCCGCTGGCTTTGTCGATAATCGAGCTGTAGATATGCGGGATGATTTTGCTCACGCCCGCGTCGAGAGCGATCTGCAGGATCTCCTCATAGTTTTCCAGATCGATACCCCCGGTCGGCTCCAGCCAGAAGTCGTGGCGGGCGCAGGCTTCCGCTACCGCCTTGTACTCGTCACGGCACTTGAGGCCGCCCATCGGGAAGTATTTGATGGAGCTGCCGCCGAAATCTTTCAGCAGGGCAATCGCGGTATCAACCGGCACGATACCGTCCGGCGCTTTGCTGCTCAGCGGGCCGGTGGAGATTTTTACCATGCCAACGGTGCCTGTCGGAGAGACCAGACCGTTGACCACGGACTCATTCTGCCCCAGCAGCGCGCGGCTGGTGGCCACGCCGGTAAAGACCTGGTTAACGTGCTGCGGCTGCACCTGGCGGGAGATTTCACTCACCATCGCCGACTGGTTCGGGTCGCCCGCGCCCAGCCCAACAGACAGCGCGTTATCAATCAGCTTCGCGTATTCGCGCATATCGGCAACGGCGCTCGCCACGTCCGGGTAATTTTTGGAGAGCACGCCCACCAGCACGTGGCCTTCCGCCGCCTCGTAGATGGCGCTGGCGTTGCCTTTCGACCCAGCCAGCACGTTCAGGCAGACGCGGTCACGGTAAAAGTTGGGGGTCAGTTTCATGCGTTTTTCTCCTGTCCTAATACTTCGCTAATGCGGCGGTACACGATGTTCAGCTGGTCAGCATTTACGCTGCGCACGTCCGCTTCGATTATCCCTTCGTTGGCCTTGTAGCCACGGAAGTAAATGGCGTATTCGCCCTGCTTCAGCTTCGCCACCAGATCGCCCGTGCCGACGCCGGTCGTGACTTCGTCGAACTTAATCTCGGTGCGGGCAATATCGCGTCCGGCGCTGTCCCAGACCACGCGCGCGGTCACACCGTTCAGGGTGTTGAGCGCCTCGATAAACGGCGTCATTTTCGCCACCATCTCGGCGCCGCTCTCTTTAGTGGCCGTCAGGTAGTGTTCGATGGCGCAGGTCAGGCCGAGAATGCCCTCTTTGCCGACCTTCATCGCGCGGCCAATGCCTGCCGTCTGGCGCTTAACCCACTCAACGTACTGGGTTTTGCCGATCACCAGACCGCTGGTTGGGCCTTCGATCGCCTTCGCGCCGCTGTAGATGACCAGGTCCGCGCCGGAACGGTAGTACGCTTGCAGGTCTTCTTCCGCCGCGGCATCCACGATGAGCGGCAAGTCGTGTTTACGTGCGACAACCGCCGCCTGCTCGACGCTGAGCATGCTTTTCTGCACGCAGTGGTGTGATTTGATGTACATGATCGCCGCCGTACGCGGCGTGATTGCCGCCGCCAGCTGATCGGCGGAACATTCGTTGGCGTAGCCCGCTTCCACCAGCCTGCCGCCGCCCAACGCCACCATGGTGCCCACCGGCGCGCCAAAGTTCACGTTGTGGCCTTTCGGCAGGACGATTTCGTTATTTTCAATCGGTGTGACGTGCAGGTTTTCCAGCAGCCAGTCGCTGTCTTTTACCAGCACCGCGGCCACGGACTGGGCAATGCCCGCCGACGCGCAGGAAACCACCGTCGCCCCTTCCACGTCCAGCAGCTTCGCGATGTAATCCCCGGTTTTATTGACCAGATCCTTCATCTCGAAATAGTGATTCATGCCGTCCATCGCCGCCTGCACGACTTCCGGGCGCGGCGTGGAGACGCCGAGCGCCGTCATGCGGCCAGAGGTGTTGATCACCTGCTTTAAGTTGTACTTCTCATAAATCGAAGGCATGTTCCGTGCTCCCTTGTTCGGTCATGTAGCCCTTGCCCGCGCGGATCGCGGCAAGCGGCACCAGAATGTATTCAGCCTGCAGGCTGTCGTTTTCGGCATCCGTCAGCACCGTTGGCTGGCGCTTGAGGGTAAATAGCGTCAGATCGGCGTCGAGATCCGGCTGAATGCGGCCTTTGCGCACCAGGCGCAGGCCGTCGGCGGCGTTCGCGGTGACGCAGTCAATCACCTGCGGAAGTGACATGCCGATGGCGAGAAACTTCGACATCACGCTTGCCAGCGAGCCCACCGGGCCGTTGATGCGGTTGCGGCAGTAGATATCCGAGCTGATGGTGTGCGGCAGAATGCCCATCGCAATGGCGCGTTTCGCCACCTCAAAGCTAAAGCTCGCCGTACCGTGCCCGACGTCCAGACGCACGCCGCGCTTCAGGGCGGAGGTGATGGAGGCGCGCAGCTCGCCGGACGGCGTCAGAATGCGGTTAGGCTTGCCGTTATAGCAGTGGGTGATAATGTCGCCGGAGCTCAGCAGCTCGGCAATCTCGTCGAGGTTCGGCGGGTTGTTGCCAATATGAACCATCAGCGGCAGGTCGCCGTTCTCTTTCTGAATGGCTTTGGCACGCTCCAGCGGCGTGATGCCGTTTTCACCGACCACGCTGCTGCTCATGCGCGCCTTCAGGCCGACGATAAAATCAGGGTGGCGCGTCACCGCCTGCTTCACCGCGTCGGCGTCAATATTGGCCATGTTGGCCAGCTCGTTCTGGGCAATCAGCCCCACGCGGGAGATGTTCAGCAGGGCAAAGACTTCAGTGGAAGCCCTGCGGGTGATCGCGTAGAAATCGTCCACGTCGTCGGCACCGGTACTGCCCGCGTCCACTACGGTGGTGACGCCGGTGGCAATGCCCACGCTGTCCGGCTCGTCGTGGTAAATCGGGGAATTCGGATAGCAGTGTACGTGGGAGTCAATCCAGCCTGCGCTGACGAACACGTCACCGTTAAGATCAACCGTCTTGCGAGCGGGAGCGTCAATGTTGCCCGTCGCGGCAATCTTCCCGTCCTGAATGGCGATATCGGTCAGGGTATCGTCGGCGAGGCGCGCGCGGCGCAGGAGTAAATCAAACATGAGGATCTCCTGAAAAGGCGGGCGCCGGAGCGCCCGCGGGTATTAAAGGGCGACCGGGAACAGCCAGCCCAGAATCATCGCGCCGAGGATAGCGCCACCGGTAATCGGCTTCTGCCAGATGTAGAACAGCAGCGCACCCACCAGCGAACCGACGCCGATTGGAATGGAGGCGGTCATGGCGCTGAGAATAATCAACGGCCCGAGGAAGCGGCCGGAGGCGTTGCCAGCACCCATCATCACGTCTGCGCCGTAGGTGGAGTTGCTCTGGTTGATAGTGAACTTACGCGCCAGGATGATGACGTAGCCAATCGCCAGGCCAATCACCAGGCCGGTGATTAGCGAAGCAATGAAGTTGGTCACCGGGAACATGATCCCCGCGCCCAGCAGCAGCGCCGGAACGCCAAGGCCCACGCCGGTCTGGATTGCACCGCCGATGTCGAGAATACCGACCAGCGAGCCTTCTATAATACGGGCGAACAGGAAGCTCGCGCCAAACGCCGCCACCGCGCCGTAAACGCCGGTATCAATGCCCGCTTTCAGCATCGCCACGAAGGCCACTTCGTTAAACGCGCCGATGCCGTAGAGGTAGTACATGTGCGTCCCGGCAAACACGCCGGAGGAGAGCAGGCCAACGAAGATCGGGAACGACCAGTCGGCATACCAAAAACCTTTATTCTGTTCCATTTAGAGGCTCCTGTTATTTACCGCTGAGCGAGTTGTGGATCATGTCGAGCCAGTTCGGCACTGTCAGATGGAAGGATTCAATCATCTTCATGTCGAAGCCGCGGAAGAAGCCGCTCAGCACGAAGAGCAGGACGATAGCCGCCATCATCACTTTGGTGACGTGGTTCCAGCCGCTCTCTTCTACGCCTTTACCGATCAGGATCCCCAGCACCAGGCCCGGTACGGCGTTCCCCATAATCAGCTGCGCCGCGCCGCCAAAAATGGTGGCCCAGAAGCCCGATTTTTTACCCGCATCGATAGCCGCCAGCCAGAAGATCACCGGCATCACGGTGTTCACCAGCAGGTTTGCCGCCGGCACCAGCACCTTCACGGCGGTGACCTGAAGGGCAGCCGGCACGGAGGAGGCGGTAAGGTTAAGGAAGGTCACGACAATCATGCCGATCAGGCCGCAGGCAATCGCCATTTTGCGCGGGTCGTGCAGCGTTTCGCCGACGTTACGGTTTTTGATCATCAGTGCAGCAGCACCCCAGTTCGGGATGATGCGGTGGTCAACGTCCTGTGTGAAGGCACCTGCGGCCACGGAAGAGGCCCAGGCGT
Organism: Enterobacter sp.; assembly: GCF_977039595.1. Taxonomy (NCBI): domain Bacteria; kingdom Pseudomonadati; phylum Pseudomonadota; class Gammaproteobacteria; order Enterobacterales; family Enterobacteriaceae; genus Enterobacter; species Enterobacter sp. The sequence goes on along the minus strand of NZ_CDRQYH010000108.1, from coordinate 489 downwards.
TAAAGAAGAAACCTAACCCAAAGGAGAAGTGGGACGCCGGATCCCCTTCACAGGAGTTCAGTTCCCCCAACGTACGAAACGCGCCCATACCCTGAGTGGTAGGCGCATGAAACATGCGTGCAGCCCCGGCTCCGACACCGACGCCAACCAGGCCGCCAATGATGAGCGATTTTATTAATATAATTAAGAACATCAGTCTGCCCTTTTATGAATAATCAGCGTTGCGTGACGAAATCCACCTGGTCAAGATTGATAGCGGTCACGTTGACGGTCACATCCAGCTCCACGCTGTAGGTGCGTCTTTCCCGGCGCAGAAAGAAGAACAGAAACGCTTCTTTACGCACCGCTTCTTGCGCCTGAACGACCTGCACATCCTGTGGCTCAATACGCAGTAAGATATGCGGTGAGGCTTTCATCACCGCGGCCTGAACGTGGTTGAGCGCGTCGGCAAAGGCGCGCGCTTTGGCGTCGCCTTTGCCCTTCACTCTC
>NZ_CDRQYH010000107.1:0-9153 GCF_977039595.1 Enterobacter sp. | reverse complement strand
CGTCCTGCATCGCCGGCGCTTCGCCAATGATGTCGGTGGTTGGCCCAAAATCGGGCGCGTGGCGTGGTTGTTGCTGCTCCTGATAATGGCTAATCGCGCGTTCAACCAGCGCCACCGCTTCGTCGATATCAAACGGTTTGGGCAGGTAATCGAACGCCCCTTGCTGATAGGCACTCACTGCGGCATCCAGATCGGAGTGCGCGGTCATTATGATGACCGGTAGCATAGGGTGGCGTTGTTTGATCTGCTTTAACAGCGCCAGCCCGTCCATGCCCGGCATACGGATATCCGACAGCAGAACATCGGGCGTTTTAGTGGTGAGTGCGTCGAGCACTTCGCTGCCGCTCTCAAACGTCGTGCAGCTTAATCCTGCCCCTGTGAGCGCGCGTTCAAGCACCCAACGGATGGAGCTATCGTCATCGACTACCCAGACTATCCCTCGTTGCATAAACGTCACCTTTATTTTTTAATCGGCAGGAAAACCGAAAACTCGGTATGTCCCGGCCAACTGGTAAATTCAATTTTTCCAGAGTGTTGGTCGATCAAACTGCGGGCAATGGATAAGCCCAGGCCGGTTCCGCCTTCGCGGCCGCTGACCATCGGGTAGAACAGGGTGTCCTGCAGATGCGATGGAATGCCGGGCCCGTTATCCTCAACGTCGATTCGGGCGGCCAGCCGGTAGCGCACGCCGTGTAACGTGAGCTGGAAGGCGGTGCGGGTGCGTAAAATAATCTCGCCGCCTTCAGGTCCCAGCGCCTGCAGAGCATTACGCACAATATTCAACAGGACCTGCTCAATCTGGTCCGGGTCATGGGCCAGTTCCGGCAGGCTTGGGTCGTAATCACGTACCAGCGTGACGTTCTCTGGCAGCTCCATTGAGACGAGCTTCACCACCCGCTCAGCCACTTTATGGATGCTTTCAGTGACGTGCATTCCCGGCTGCTGCGGACCGAGAAGACGGTCTACCAGATTCCGCAGACGGTCCGCCTGCTCAATGATGACGTTGGTATATTCCGCCAGCGCAGGGTCAGGCAGCGCCTTGGTCAGAAGCTGCGCCGCGCCGCGTAACCCACCCAGCGGGTTTTTGATTTCATGCGCCAGACCGCGCACGAGGTCACGGGCTGCAATCTGCTGCGCATGCTGAAGCTGCTCCTGGCTCAGTCGACGCTGATTATCCATCGGCGCCATTTCCAGCAGGATCAGGCCTTCGGGAAGACGTTGCGCGGTTAGCGACAGAATGTGCGAGCGCCCGTCGATCACCAGCGTCACTTCGTTATCGGTGAAACCCTGGCCTGCCTGTAAGCTTTCCTGCATCAGGCCAATATTCAGCGAAAAGTAGCTCAGGAGTTCCGGAAGCGGGGTACCGAATAGTTTACGTGCGCTTTGGGCAAGCAGCTGCTGTGCCGCCGGGTTGGCGTAATGAACGGCCAGCTCGTCATCGACCAGCAAGATGCTGTTAATCAAAGAATTGAGGATCTGCCCAGCATCGGGCAGCGTGCCAGTTGCCATTCAGCAGTCTCCTGGAGTCGTTTGCACTAATTTAGTGCAGTATAGCGTTTTCGGCGTAAAAAGCGCGTGAGATCAGATTGTTGGTGGAGAAAAAAGCCCATCCGGAGATGGGCTAAAAGTTTCCACGGCAACTACTCCCGGCGCTTGTCACGCCGGGTAAAACAACTTAATTAAACGCTGTAGTACAGTTCGAACTCAACCGGATGCGGAGTCATGCGCACGCGGTCGTTCTCTTCAGTGCGCAGTGCGATGTAAGCATCGATAGCGTCGTCAGTGAATACGCCACCTGCAGTCAGGAACTCACGGTCTGCGTCCAGCGCCTGCAGGGCTTCTTCCAGAGAGCCAGCAACCTGTGGGATCTCTTTCGCTTCTTCTGGCGGCAGGTCGTACAGGTTTTTGTCCATCGCTTCGCCCGGGTGGATCTTGTTCTTGATACCGTCCAGACCGGCCATCAGCAGTGCTGCGAAGCACAGGTATGGGTTAGCCGCTGGATCCGGGAAGCGTACTTCGATACGACGCGCTTTAGGAGACGCTACTACCGGGATACGGATAGAAGCAGAACGGTTACGTGCAGAGTAGGCCAGCATCACTGGCGCTTCGTAGCCCGGGACCAGACGCTTGTAGGAGTTGGTGGTTGGGTTCGCCAGGGCGTTGATCGCTTTAGCGTGTTTGATTACGCCGCCGATGTAGTACAGCGCCTGCTCGGACAGGCCAGCATATTTGTCGCCAGAGAACAGGTTGGTACCGTTTTTGGACAGAGACATGTGGCAGTGCATACCGGAACCGTTATCGCCAAACATTGGTTTTGGCATGAAGGTCGCGGTTTTACCGAAACGGTGCGCAACGTTGTGCACAACGTATTTGTAGATCTGAATTTCGTCCGCTTTTTTGGTCATGGTGTTGAAGCGGGTTGCCACTTCGTTCTGACCAGCAGTCGCCACTTCGTGGTGATGAGCTTCAACAACCAGGCCCATCTCTTCCATCACCAGACACATGGTGGAACGAATGTCCTGTGCAGAATCGACCGGAGGAACCGGGAAGTAACCACCTTTAACGCCAGGACGGTGACCTTTGTTACCACCTTCATATTTGGTGGAGGAGTTCCATGCACCTTCGATGTCGTCGATAGCAACGTGGGAGCCAGAAATAGAAGCACCGAAACGGATGTCATCGAACAGGAAGAACTCTGGCTCTGGCCCGAACAGAACGGTGTCTGCGATGCCGGTAGAACGCAGGTACTCTTCAGCGCGTTTAGCGATAGAACGCGGGTCGCGGTCGTAGCCCTGCAGCGTGCCTGGCTCGAGGATGTCGCAACGGATGATCAGGGTTGGTTCTTCGAAGAACGGATCAATGACCGCAGTGGTCGCATCTGGCATCAGAACCATGTCGGATTCGTTAATGCCTTTCCAGCCACCAATGGAGGAGCCGTCAAACATTTTGCCTTCTTCAAAGAATTCGGCGTTCACCTGATGAGCAGGGATTGTGACGTGCTGTTCTTTACCTTTGGTGTCGGTGAAGCGGAGATCAACAAACTTCACTTCATGTTCGTTCAGCATCGTCAAAACGTGTTCAGCGGACATACTTAACTCTCCAGATTGGTCATTGTCGTCGTGGTAACGAGGTCTTCAGTTTCTGTTTGTACTGGCTGTTGCCATGTATTTTTTATAAAGCGAAATCTGTGCCAACTTTTAAATCACCCCAAAAAGGCGTTATCATGCGCACCATAGTGCAAAAGGGCTGCACCACGATGGATTGGTTGCACCAGTATAGTGCTTCAATGTGAACATTGAGCACCATATTGGTGCAATTTACGTTAAAGTGCCCTTTTTCGCTCCGTGAAAGCGATCACAAAGCATCTCTGCAATACTTGTTTGCGGAGGATGTTTGTGATCCTGTTTTGTAGTGCGATTAATCCGTGTACAATAACGCGCTATTTCTAATGCCTGAGGCAAAGTTGTGATCGAAAATTTGCGTAACATCGCCATCATCGCGCACGTTGACCATGGTAAAACTACCCTGGTTGATAAGCTGCTGCAGCAATCCGGTACGTTTGATGCGCGTGCCGAAACTCAAGAGCGTGTGATGGACTCCAACGATTTGGAGAAAGAGCGTGGGATTACCATCCTCGCGAAAAACACCGCGATTAAATGGAATGACTACCGTATCAACATCGTTGATACCCCAGGGCACGCCGACTTCGGTGGTGAAGTTGAGCGCGTGATGTCCATGGTGGATTCCGTGCTGCTGGTGGTTGACGCATTTGACGGCCCGATGCCGCAAACGCGCTTCGTGACCAAAAAAGCATTTGCCCATGGCCTGAAACCAATTGTTGTTATCAACAAGGTTGACCGTCCTGGCGCACGTCCTGACTGGGTTGTTGATCAGGTATTCGACCTGTTCGTTAACCTCGACGCGACCGACGAACAGCTGGACTTCCCTATCATTTACGCTTCGGCGCTGAATGGTATCGCGGGTCTGGATCACGAAGATATGGCGGAAGACATGACCCCGCTGTATCAGGCGATTGTCGATCACGTACCGGCACCGGATGTTGATCTGGATGGTCCACTGCAGATGCAGATCTCCCAGCTGGACTACAACAACTACGTTGGCGTCATCGGTATCGGTCGTATCAAACGCGGTAAAGTGAAGCCAAACCAGCAGGTTACTATCATCGATAGCGAAGGCAAAACCCGTAACGGTAAAGTTGGCAAAGTGCTGACTCACCTGGGTCTGGAGCGTATCGACAGCGATCTGGCTGAAGCGGGCGACATCATCGCTATCACCGGTCTGGGCGAGCTGAACATCTCTGACACCATCTGCGACCCGCAGAACGTGGAAGCGCTGCCAGCCCTGTCTGTTGATGAACCAACCGTTACCATGTTCTTCAACGTCAACACCTCTCCGTTCTGTGGAAAAGAAGGTAAGTTCGTTACCTCTCGTCAGATCCTTGACCGCCTGAACAAAGAGCTGGTGCACAACGTTGCGCTGCGTGTTGAAGAAACCGAAGACGCTGATGCATTCCGCGTTTCTGGTCGTGGTGAGCTGCACCTGTCTGTTCTGATCGAAAACATGCGTCGTGAAGGTTTCGAAATGGCGGTTTCCCGTCCGAAAGTTATCTTCCGCGAAATCGACGGCCGTAAACAAGAGCCGTTCGAAAACGTGACGCTGGACGTTGAAGAGCAGCACCAGGGTTCTGTGATGCAGGCGCTGGGTGAGCGTAAAGGCGACCTGAAAAACATGAATCCAGATGGCAAAGGCCGCGTACGTCTCGACTACGTGATCCCAAGCCGTGGCCTGATCGGCTTCCGTTCTGAGTTCATGACCATGACCTCCGGTACCGGTCTGCTGTACTCCACCTTCAGCCACTACGACGACGTGCGTCCGGGCGAAGTTGGCCAGCGTAACAACGGCGTGCTGATCTCCAACGGTCAGGGTAAAGCGGTTGCGTTTGCGCTGTTCGGTCTGCAGGATCGCGGTAAGCTGTTCCTGGGTCACGGTGCTGAAGTTTACGAAGGCCAGATCATCGGTATTCACAGCCGTTCTAACGACCTGACCGTAAACTGCCTGACCGGTAAGAAACTGACCAACATGCGTGCGTCCGGTACTGACGAAGCAACGGTTCTGGTTCCACCGATCAAGATGACCCTGGAGCAGGCTCTGGAATTCATCGATGACGACGAACTGGTAGAAGTGACTCCGCTGTCTATCCGTATCCGTAAACGTCACCTGACCGAGAACGATCGTAAACGTGCAATGCGCGGTGCGAAAGAAGAGTAATACGGTCAATCTATAGGTCGGGTAAGCGCATGTACCACCCGGCCGGTAAAAAGCCGCTGATCCCTCAGCGGCTTTTTTATTCGATGATCGCCAGAATTCTTCATTACCCGGGGGAGTTATGTCCCAACGCTATCTTTTTCCTGCGAAATTCACGGATTAGGGTAACTCTGCTCCATTTATCACGAACACCCGATCTGCCGATGAAATCGTGGTTTCGCGATGCGCGATAATAATCCTCGTAATGTTCATCGCCTGTATAGACTGATTGACCTGACTTTCACTGGTTTTATCAAGGTGGCTGGTCGCCTCGTCCATGAATAAAATACCCGGTTTACGGTATAATGCCCGGGCAATATAAATCCGCTGTTTTTGACCGCCGGACAACCCTTCCCCAAGTTCACCAATCAGTGTCTCGTAACCCATTGGTAGCTTTAAAATGTCATTATGAATATGGCTTGCGATAGCGCATTGCACCATCCACTGCTCGTCAATGTCAGGCCGAAAACCGGCGATATTCTCTTTGATTGAGCCTGAAAACAGCTTATCTTCCTGCATGATACAGGCAATGCGTTCAGCATAATGCTCGAAACCAAGTTGCTTAATATCAATGCCATTAATTCGGACGCAGCCGTTCGACGGTTCGAATAAACCGCACAACACTTTCATCAAGGTGCTTTTACCTGAACCCGATACGCCCGTAATAGCAATACTCTCTCCGGCATGAATGGTCAGATTCAGTTTGCTGAAGATAGGGTCCGCATGGTTATCATAACGGTAAGTCAGATCCTGAGTTTCGAGCGTTAAGGCTCCGTGTGGTAAACGCAGCGGGCTGGTGGCCGTTGAAGAAGATGCTTCCTGCAGCGCAATATCGGCAACGCGTTCATTGTGTAAGTTGATGATCTTCAGCTGAATGATAAAGTTGATCAGGGCATTTATTCGGTCATAGAACTGACTCCTGAAGGTGTTAAATGCGATAAACATACCGATGGTTAAATGACTATCCATCATCAGCCTGCCGCTAACCCACAGGATAACAATTTGGTCGCAGGCGGCGATAAAAGAGACGACGCCACCAAAGAAAAGATCCATTCGCGTCAAACGAATGCCTGTATTGACCTTATCTGAAAAAAGATTAAACCAGTTATTGATTCTCAGGTCAGTCATCCCCTGAATCTTAATCGTCGCGATACCGTACAGGGTTTCCATAAAATAAGAATTAAGGCGTGCTTCCTTGATTAACTCTTCTTCGGATAGCTGGCGATAGTATCGATAGGTAGCAAACCGAATGAAGGTGTATATTGCGGTAAAAGAGACCACTATCATGCTGAGCTGCAGGTTGTATAAAAACATCATTACCAGCAAACCCATGAGCATTAGCGTATCAATAATGCTACCAGTCAAACCTGTGGTAAAAGTGGCCCGTATAACATCAAGCGAGTGGAAGCGAGACTGAATGTCCCCCAGTTTGCGTCTTTCAAAATAGGTGGTCGGTAGCTTAATAAGGTGAGAAAAGAGGCTAAAACTCCACTGGACGTCGATGAGTGTTCCCAGTACCAGCGTGGTCCAGGAGCGTATGACACTGACCGTCAAACGTAACAGAATCAGAATAAACAACCCAAGACAGATGATATTAAGTAAACCGTAATCTCCGGATGCAATCACATTATCCGTGACTAATTGTGTCCCCACAGGCATTAGCAGGCTGATCAACTCAATCACCAGCGATAAGAAAAATACCTTCGTCAGTGAAGTTATCAGTCCATTGATATTCTTTAATAACGTGGTCGCTTTTAACCTGTTTTGCTTCTTTTGAACTGAGAAAGTGGTTCCCGGCCATACCTCAAGCACAACACCAGTAAAATGTTGGGACAATTCGGGCATGCTAATCACCCGTCGTCCAAACGCAGGGTCGTGGATCACCGCGCTGTTCTTATCGACCTTAATCAGTACGACAAAATGGTTAAAATCCCAATGCAATATGCAGGGCTTACGCACGTCATGTAATTCCTGAAGGTCCACGGACAATGCGCGTGACGACATCTCCAGTTCACTGGCAATTGCTTTTATCGCATTGAGGTTGACCCCACGTGATGACAAATTGAATTGTTGCCGGAGTTGCAGTAGATCCACCTGCTTGCCATAAAAACTGCATATCATTGAAAGACAGGCCAGGCCACATTCGGACGCTTCGGTTTGAAAAACAACTGGGATGCGTTTAAATATTTTCAGATCCAACTTGCGCAGCAGCGTCTCAAGTGTATAAAGATTATTCATTACCCGCGTCCGTTACGCTCATTTTCATTTCGTAAAATGGCGATAATAACCACTCATAGATATGTCTCTTTTCAAGGAAAAGAGAAATCTGCGCTTTGGCTCCCTGGCTCAGTGAGAGTTGTTTTCCATGAACTTGCACAGACTGTAGGTCAGGTTTGATCATGATTTTGTACCAGGACTTTTTATCGTCATAGAATTCATGTGCGATGGTCTGCTTTGACAGGAGTTCTGGCTTCGATGCCGGAAGCCTGGATATTGCTGATATTGATGCCCTGAACTGACCAAATTTTTCATAAGGAAAGGCGTCGTAACTAACATTAACGCGCTGGCCAATCGCCAGATAAGGAAGAACTTCATCCGGAACCCAGGTTTCGAGATAGCATGGTGAATGGATATTCTGCTGAACTCGCGCCAGTACATCGCCTGCGCCGATCATCTTACCTTGCGCCGTATTGATGGAGTCGATTAAGCCATCGGCTGTTGCCACGATGACATAATTACCTTCCGCTTCTGTATTTAACTTTTCTTTTTGCAGTTCGTATATTTGTTGCTCAAGCTGGTAAATCTGTTGGTCATAATCAGCGCTCTGGGACTGGATTTGCTGATTGAGCGCATCGATCTGAACCTGGTCCTGTGATTTTCTGGCGACCAGGTCAGAAACATTGCTCTGCTGTTGGTAGAGTAGTGCGTTTTGGCTACTCATCTGGTCTTTGGTGACCAGACCTTTTTCCTGATAACCACGGTAATCGTTAACGTTCTTCTCAATCTGATGCAGTTCCCGCTCAGCCTGCACCAGTAGCCCAGATGAGGTATTAAAACTGGACTGATAATGATCTTTTTGAGTCGTCAGCGCGTTGAGCGTACGGTTTTTCGAAGAGTTCAAATTTGCCATCATTACGCTGATACTCTTTATCTGTAGCGCGATCTCCTTTTTTTTATTCTCATCAACCAGGCCTGATTGCGTCGATACACCCGAATGAATGAGAAAGAGAGCATCACCTTTTTTTACGCGATCGCCTTCATTAACAAAACTCTGCACGACTGTACCCTGCATTGATGCAGAGATATTCACTGAGCCAGGGAAAGTGGTTATTTCACCGTGAACGATGACGCGACGGGTGTAGGAACCTTTGGTAATAAAAATAGAAATGGAAGCAATAAAAAAAATGCTGAGCAATATGATAAGAGCAAAAGGGATGCCCGGCAGAAGAACAGCTTTCCCTTCCCACCGTTTAATCTGATATTCAATAGCTTCCTTGCGAAACATATCTGGCCTCATGCGGGGTGGAAATAGCCGCCAAATATCAGCGGCTATGAGTTATAATGGTTCAGGAATTAATGTCTACCGTGATCATTACCCTGGCGGCCACCGCCACTTTTCGAACCACCATTACCTTTTGATGAACCACCGCTTTTACCACCAACGTTAACCGAGCAACCACCGCTAAAGGATGTGCTTTCAGAGGCTTTGTTGAATAAATCGAACTTTTGCTGAGTTGAAGGATCAGATCACGTATCTTCCCGACAACGCAGACCGTTCCGTGGCAAAGCAAAAGTTCAAAATCACCAACTGGCCCACCTACAATAAAG
>NZ_CDRQYH010000106.1:0-9168 GCF_977039595.1 Enterobacter sp. | reverse complement strand
AAAACCCTTTTCACAGTTAAAAGAAGTAATGCCTACTATGACTCAAGTCGCGAAGAAAATTCTGGTAACGTGCGCACTGCCGTACGCCAACGGCTCAATCCACCTCGGCCACATGCTGGAGCATATCCAGGCTGATGTCTGGGTCCGTTACCAGCGAATGCGCGGCCACGAGGTTAATTTCATCTGTGCGGACGATGCCCACGGCACGCCGATCATGCTGAAAGCGCAGCAGCTGGGGATCTCCCCGGAGCAGATGATTGCCGAAATGAGTCAGGAGCATCAGACTGATTTTGCTGGCTTTGACATCAGCTATGACAACTATCACTCCACGCACAGCGACGAAAACCGCGAGCTGTCGGAGCTGATCTACACCCGTCTGAAAGAGAATGGTTTTATCAAAAACCGCACCATCTCTCAGCTGTACGATCCGGAAAAAGGCATGTTCCTGCCGGACCGTTTCGTCAAAGGCACCTGTCCGAAATGTAAATCCCCGGACCAGTACGGCGATAACTGCGAAGTGTGCGGCGCAACCTACAGCCCGACCGAGCTTATCGAGCCGAAATCCGTGGTTTCAGGCGCCACGCCTGTCATGCGTGACTCCGAGCATTTCTTCTTCGACCTGCCATCCTTCAGCGAGATGCTGCAGGCGTGGACCCGCAGCGGCGCGCTGCAGGAGCAGGTGGCGAACAAAATGCAGGAGTGGTTCGAATCCGGCCTGCAGCAGTGGGATATCTCCCGCGATGCGCCGTACTTCGGCTTTGAAATCCCGAACGCGCCGGGCAAATACTTCTACGTCTGGCTGGACGCGCCAATCGGCTACATGGGCTCCTTCAAGAACCTGTGCGACAAGCGTGGCGACACCGTGAGCTTCGACGAATACTGGAAGAAAGATTCCACGGCAGAGCTGTACCACTTCATCGGTAAAGACATCGTTTACTTCCACAGCCTGTTCTGGCCGGCGATGCTGGAAGGCAGCAACTTCCGCAAGCCAACCAACCTGTTCGTACACGGCTACGTGACGGTGAACGGCGCGAAGATGTCCAAGTCCCGCGGTACGTTCATCAAAGCCAGCACCTGGCTGAACCACTTCGATGCGGACAGCCTGCGCTACTACTACACCGCGAAGCTCTCTTCCCGCATCGACGATATCGACCTGAACCTGGAAGATTTCGTGCAGCGCGTGAACGCGGACATCGTCAACAAGGTGGTGAACCTGGCCTCCCGTAACGCGGGCTTTATCGCCAAACGCTTTGACGGCGTGATGTGTGGCAAAGAGCAACGGCTACAATTTATTGATGGCCCATTCCCTTACGAACTTGTTGAGCTATTTGACCCAGCGTCTGGTGGTTTAATTTCTCGTATTGAAGAATTATATGAAACTAGGGAATTCGGTAAAGCCATTAAAGAAATCACGGAATTAGCTGACAAGTGTAATAAATTTGTCGACGACTACAAACCATGGTTACTGGCAAAAGATCCTGAAAAATCATCTGAACTTCATTCTGTGAGTTCATTTAGCATAGAGCTTTTTAAAGTACTGATGACTCTTCTAAAACCAGTTGTTCCCGAATTGGCAAAACGAGCAGAAGAATTCCTTAATATTGAACTGAAGTGGGATGAAATTGCTACCCCTTTGATTGGCCATAAACTGAACACCTTTAAAGCGCTGTACAACCGCATCGAGATGAAGCAGGTTGAAGCCCTGGTAGAAGCGTCTAAAGAAGAGGTTAAAGCGGCTGCGGCACCGGTCACCGGCCCGCTGGCAGACGATCCGATTCAGGAAACCATTACCTTCGACGATTTCGCTAAAGTCGACCTGCGCGTGGCGCTGATCGAAAACGCGGAATTCGTGGAAGGTTCTGACAAACTGCTGCGCCTGACGCTGGATCTGGGCGGCGAGAAGCGTAACGTCTTCTCCGGCATCCGTTCAGCCTACCCGGACCCGCAGGTGCTGATCGGTCGTCAGACCGTGATGGTGGCGAACCTGGCGCCGCGTAAAATGCGCTTCGGCATCTCTGAAGGGATGGTGATGGCCGCAGGCCCTGGCGGGAAAGATATCTTCCTGTTAAGCCCTGACGAAGGCGCGAAGCCGGGTCAGCAGGTGAAATAACAAAAAAGCCGGAGATTCTCTCCGGCTTTTTTTATGGCATTTTGTTTTCTCCCTCTCCCCGAGGGAGAGGGTCGGGGTGAGGTCATCAGGCCGCCCCTACCGCCTTTACGCCTTCGGGTGATGCACCCGATGGGTCAGCCCGCGCAGGAAATTACGCAGGAACTGGTCGCCGCACTCGCGGTAGTTTTTATGATCCGGCGCGCGCATCATGGCGGTGACTTCCGGCACGGATACGCGGAATTTTTGCTCGGTCATGATCGCCACGATATCGTCCGTTTTCAGCGAGAACGCGATACGCAGCTTTTTCAGCACCGTGTTATTGTTCACGCGACGCTCCAGCGCCAGCTCTGGCGCGGCAGGATCTTTGCCACGCTTATCGTAAATCAGGCCGTTCAGGAAACCGGACAGAATGATATCAGGGCAGCGGACAAAGCCCTCTTCGTCTTCTTTGGTCATCCACGTGTCAAAACTCGCAGACGTGGATTCCATGTCGGACAGCGCAAGAATGCGCACCATGTCGTTATTGTTCGCTTTCAGGGTGTAGCGCAGGCTACGAAGAATATCGTTACTTAGCATAGAGCCTTCGAATGTCGATGATGCAATGGCGCGCAGTGTACCAGCTTTACAGCCCAATAGCCTCTTTCAAACTCTTCAGGTAGCGGCGGCTGACGGGTACCGTTTGCCCGGCACGCAGCACCAGCTCGGCCTGGCCGTTATCTTCCAGGCGGATCTCCTTCAGGTGCGCCATGTTCACCAGATACTGGCGGTGGCAGCGGATCAGCGGCGTGCGGCTCTCGAGCGTGCGCAGGGTCAGCTCGGTAAATCCTTCGTTCCCTTCCGCGCTGGTGACAATCACCCCGCTCAGGCGGCTGCTGACGAACGCCACATCATCCATCTGCAGAAGATAGATCCGGCTGTGCCCGGTGCAGGGGATAAACTTCAGCGGCTGCTGGTTCTCCGGCAGCAGCGTGACGTCCTGTGCGGTTCTCTCCTGGCGTAAACGGGTGAGCGTTTTTTCAAGGCGCTTCTCTTCGATCGGCTTGAGCAGATAGTCAAACGCGTGCTCCTCAAAGGCCTTAACGGCATATTCGTCGAACGCCGTCAGAAACACGATGTAGGGACGATGTTCCGGGTCGAGCATGCCGACCATCTCCAGCCCGCTGATGCGAGGCATCTGAATATCAAGGAACAGCACGTCCGGGCGCAGCTTGTGCACCGCGCCGATGGCCTCAATGGCGTTGGCGCACTCCCCCACAATCTCAATATCCGGCTGCTCCTGCAGCAGAACGCGCAGGTTTTCCCGTGCCAGCGGCTCGTCATCCACAATCAGCACTCTTAACATGCGTTTTCCTCCAGCGGCAGTCGTACGGTAATACGGGTAAATCGGTCGGGCTCGCAGGCGACGGTAATGCCACAGTCATCGCCAAAATGGGCGCGCAGGCGTTTATCCACCAGGCTCATCCCTAAACCGCCGGAGGCGGAAGGCTGGTAAAGCCCGGCATTATCTTCAATATCCAGCACCAGATGGTGGTTAAAACGGCTGGCGGCAATGGTTATCTCCCCTGTACCCAGGAGCTGTGACGTGCCGTGCTTAATGGCGTTTTCGACAATAGGCTGCAGGGTAAAAGCCGGGAGGTGCTGATACGCCAGCTCGTCCGGCACGGAGAGCGTCACCTGCAGGCGCGACTGGAAACGCGCCTGCTCAATCTGCAGATAGGCGTTCACGTGCTCAATCTCGTCGGCGAGGGTCACGATCTCAGACGGCCGCTTCAGATTCTTGCGGAAAAAGGTCGACAGAAACTGCACCAGCTGCGCGGCCTGATCGCTGTCGCGGCGGATCACCGCTTTGAGCGTGTTGAGGGCATTAAACAGGAAGTGCGGGTTGACCTGGGCATGAAGCAGCTTAATTTCAGACTGCGTCAGCAGGGCTTTCTGCCGCTCATACTGTCCGGCGAGGATTTGTGCGGACAGCAGCTGGGCTATCCCCTCCCCCAGCGTGCGGTTGATCGAGCTGAACAGACGGTTTTTTGCCTCATACAGCTTGATAGTCCCCATCACCCGCTGATTTTCCCCGCGCAGCGGAATCACCAACGTGGAGCCCAGCTTGCACTGCGGATGCAGCGAACAGCGATAAGGCACTTCGTTACCGTCGGCATACACCACTTCGCCGGTTTCGATGGCGCGCAGCGTATAGGCTGAGGAGATCGGTTTACCCGGCAGATGGTGATCGTCCCCGGTGCCGGTAAAAGCCAGCAGCCGCTCGCGGTCGGTTATGGCCACCGCGCCGATATCCAGCTCCTTGTAGAGCACCTGCGCGACCTTCATGCTGTTTTCTTCGTTAAACCCCTGGCGCAGTATCCCTTCGGTCGAGGCGGCGACCTTCAGCGCCGTGGCGGAAAACGCCGAGGTGTACTTCTCAAACATAGCGCGCTTGTCGAGCAGAATGCGCATAAACAGCGCCGCCCCCACGGTGTTAGTCACCATCATCGGGGCGGCAATGCTGCTGACCAGGTGCAGCGCATCTTCAAACGGACGGGCAATGAGTAGAATGATCGCCATCTGCGCCATTTCGGCCACAAAGGTAATGGCTCCGGCGGTGAGCGGGCTGAAGACTTTATCCGGACGGCCGCGCTTAATCATATAGCTGTGCACCAGGCCGCCGAGCAGCCCTTCCACGATCGTGGAGATCATGCAGCTCAGCGCCGTCATCCCGCCCATGGAATAGCGATGCAGCCCCCCGGTTAAACCGACAAGGCCACCGACGACGGGACCGCCCAGCAGCCCCCCCATCACCGCGCCAATCGCGCGCGTGTTGGCAATAGAGTCTTCGATATGGAGACCAAAATAAGTCCCCATGATGCAGAAAATAGAGAAGGTGACGTAGCAGAGCAACTTATGCGGCAGACGAACGGTGACCTGCATCAGCGGGATAAACAGGCGCGTTTTGCTCATCAGCCAGGCAATGACAAGAAACACGCACATCTGCTGAAGCAACAGCAGCACCAGATTAAACTCGTACATACTCAAAACCGCACACGCTAAAAACGCGTAACATACACTGATGCGGGTTTACTTTCTTTGAAGCATTCCAAAAAAGCACAAAATCGTGTCCGTTATCACACCTTTTTCTGAATATCGTGCATGCTTCGCATTGTTTGTTCAAAAATCAATCAATCCTTCCTGGTTCGCAAAAGTGGGTCTACAGTTAAGCTGGGAACGCGTAAGCCAGGGGGCGAATATGGCGTTTTACACGATAGGTGAAGTGGCACTCCTTTGTGATATCAATCCCGTTACCCTACGGGCGTGGCAGCGACGGTATGGATTGCTCAAACCGCAAAGGACCGACGGCGGGCATCGCCTTTTCAATGAGGCCGATATTGACCGCATCCGCGAGATTAAGAGCTGGATCGACAACGGGGTGCAGGTCGGCAAAGTGAAGTCTCTGCTGAGCCACGACGACCCGGACACGCAGCACCTCTGGCGCGAACAACAGGAAACCCTGCTGCGGCTCCTGCAGGCAGGCAATCTTCAGCGCCTGCGCGCATGGATAAAAGAGCAGGGCCGCGACTATCCGGCACAGACGCTGATCTCCCATCTTTTCATTCCGCTCCGTCGACGCCTGCAGTGCCAGCAGTCCACCCTGCAGGCGCTGCTCAGCATGCTCGACGGGGTGCTGATCAACTATATTGCCGTCTGCCTTGCCTCAGCGAAGAACAAAGCCGGAAAAGATGCGCTGGTAGTCGGCTGGAACGTGCACGATACCACCCGCCTGTGGCTGGAAGCGTGGATTGCCACCCAGAAGGGCTGGCGCGTGGATGTTCTGGCGCACTCGCTGGCTCAGCTTAAGCCTGAGTTTTTCGACGGCCAGACGCTGCTGGTCTGGTGTGGCGAAGTGCCGTCCGCCACGCAGCAGCAGCTTCTGATGGAATGGCGAGAAAATGGTTACCCGGTTTATTCCCTTGGGCCGGATGAGCCATAACGGCATTTAATGGTTCATTAACAGCTGCGCTTCACCGTATAATTGTTCCGTTAACAACAGGAGCACATGATGAAGGCAACCAAACTGGCCATTATTACCCTTTTTGTCCTGATGGCCGTGAGCGGTATCGGCGGCGTGATGCTGGCAGGGTACTCGTTTATTGTTCGCGGCGGTGTCGGCTGAGGTACAGCGTCAGCCGCTCAAAAAGGCGATCGACGACGATGGCCGCCAGCGCGACCAGCACCGCCCCCTGCACAATATAAGCCGTATTAAACCCGCTTAAGCCGATAATGATCGGCGTCCCCAGCGTATTGGCACCGACCGTCGACGCAATGGTCGCCGTCCCGATGTTAATGATGACCGACGTGCGGATCCCGGCAATAATAACCGGCGCCGCAAGCGGCAGTTCAACCTTGCGCAGCCGCTGGCCGCGACTCATCCCCATCCCTTCTGCCACGCTCAGCACTGACGCCGGTACCGCCGCGAGGCCCGCCAGCGTGCCCTGCAGCACCGGCAATACGCCGTATAGAATCAGCGCAATGATCGCCGGCTGCTGACCAAAGCCCATAACCGGAACCGCTATCGCCAGCACCGCCACCGGGGGAAACGTCTGTCCAATGGCCGCAATCGCCTCCACCAGCGGGCGAAACTCCCGACCCGCAGGTCGCGTGACCGCGATGCCCGCCCCCACGCCCAGCACGATCGCGACAGCGCTTGAGAGCGCAACCAGCCAGAGATGCGCCAGGGCGAGATTAATAAAGCTCTCCTGCTGATACACCGGCCGCGGCAGCCCGGGAAAAAGGCTGTTAAACAGCGCCGCGCTGTGGGGCATCAGAAACAGCAAGGCGACAAAGAGCGCTATCAGCCAGAGGAGCGGATCACGCAGTCCCTTCACGCGTCACCTCCCCGGCCAGCAGATCGCGAAAATGTAAGGTTCCGCACGGCGTCCCGCCGGAGTCCGAGACGGGCAATACCTCGCACTGGCGCGCGACAAACGCGGAGAGGGCATCCCGCAGGCTCATCTGCGCCTGCAGCGGTTCGCCGCTCACCGGCACCTCTTCCCGGCGCATATAGTCGCTGACCGTCCGCAGGGAGAGAAGCCTGACGCCCAGCTCGCTGCGGCCAAAAAACTCGCGCACAAAGTCGTTCTTCGGCCAGGTTAACAGCTCAAGCAGCGAGCCCTGCTGCACCACTTCGCCATGATCCATCAGCACCAGATGGTCGGCCAGGCGCAGGGCTTCATCAATATCGTGCGTCACGAGAACGATCGTGCGTCCGAGAATGCGGTGAATGCGGGTCATCTCCGCCTGCAGCGCCCCGCGCGTGACCGGATCCAGCGCGCCGAAGGGTTCATCCATCAGCAGTACCTGCGGGTTGGCCGCCAGCGCGCGCGCCACGCCCACGCGCTGCTGCTGCCCGCCGGAAAGCTGGTGCGGATAGCGATCGCGCAGCGCAGGCTCTAACCCCAGCAGGGACATCAGTTCATCCACCCGGTCAGCGATTTTCGCCCGCGACCACTTCTCCAGCTGCAGCACGGTGGCGATGTTCTGCGCCACCGTCCAGTGGGGAAACAGGCCGATAGACTGAATGGCATAGCCCATCCGACGGCGCAGCTCCAGCACCGGCAGGCTGCGGATCTCTTCTCCGGCAAAGCGAATCAGCCCGCTGTCATGCTCAACCAGACGGTTGATCATCTTCAGCGTGGTGGATTTTCCCGAGCCCGAGGTGCCAATCAGCACGGAAAACGCCCCCTCGGCAAAGTTCAGGTTCAGATGGCTCGCCGCCGGGCGACCGGCAAAGGTTTTACTGACATCATGAAATTCAATCATTGGCTCTTCTCCCGAGCAGCGCGAGCCATAAGGCAAACAGCGCGTCGACGACAACCGCCAGCGCAATCGTGGGCACCACGCCCAATAGCACCAGATCCAGGGCACTGCTCAGCAGCCCCTGGAACACCAGTGCGCCAAAACCACCCGCGCCAATCAGCGCCGCAATCACAGCCATGCCGACGGTCTGGACCGCCACCACCCGCAGGCTGCGCAGCAGCAGGGGCAGCGCCAGCGGGAGCTGAATCTTCCAGAAACACTGCCGCGCGCTCATTCCCATCGCATGGGCGCTTTCCAGCACGTCAGGTGCGACCTGACCTAAGCCCGCGACCACGCCGCGCACCAGCGGAAGCAGCGCATACAGCACCAGCGCGATAAGCGCGGGCGTTAACCCCGTCCCGGCGACACCGAGCGTTCCGAGCACCGGGAATGACTTCACCAGCCCCGCCAGCGGGGCAATCAGCAGGCCAAACAGCGCAACGGATGGAATGGTCTGGATAACGTTGAGTACGGCAAAAACCCCACCCTGGCGTGAAGGATGTCGATAGCACCACATGCCAAGGGGGATCCCAACCAGAAGCGCCGGAACGAGCGTACCGAAGAGGATCGTCAGGTGCTGAGCGAGGGCATCATCAAACACCTCCTGACGGTTGGCGTACTCTTTTAGCAGCGAGAGGTTGTTCAGCTCACCGCTGAACAGCAGGAACAATGGAATACACCATATCTGCGCATTGAGCACCCAGCGCCAGACCGCGCTGGCGATGAGTCGACGAATGGCATCGCTGCAGGCCAGCAGACACAGCGCCAGCCACAGCCACAGGCCGCTGCCGATAGTGGTTCTCGCGAGCGGACTTTCCGCCGATGCCATATGCGTCGCCGCCAGTCCGGCGCTCCAGAACAGCACGATGAAGAGCCCTTCAGAGAGGAGCAGCGTCAGCCACTGCGCCGGGCGTCCCTGCCAGAGCGACAGGATCACCCACGCGCTCAGCGACGCCACAAGCCACGCCGGCGTAAACGACCAGACCTGCCAGAGCGCTTTGCCCTCCCCCGACATCAGGCGGTTTGGGGCAACGTTGACAAACGGTAACGCGACCGCCGCGATAGCCACGCAGGCCAGCAGCAGCAGGACGCGGTTATGACATTTTATTGGCACAGCCCTTTCCCGTTACTTCACAAGCCCTTGTTGTTTCAGGAAGTCGGCGGCCACTTTTTTGGCATCCAGCCCCTCGACGGCAATGCTGGCATTCAGCTGC
>NZ_CDRQYH010000105.1:0-9475 GCF_977039595.1 Enterobacter sp. | reverse complement strand
CGATGTGTTTGCGGGAAAAAAATCGGCCCAGATCCGCGAAATTTTAATCAGCGAGTCAGCTTGGGAAGAAATGACCTGCTTATTCGCACCTTCCCTAGGCACAATGAAAAACAGCTTTAATGACAGATGTCTGGCCGCCGGCGTAAGAAGAGACTGGGCTGGATGGAATAACGGTTGGGTTTTTAAGGGAATCTATGGATATGTAGGCGAATTTTTCTTTGATACTTTCGATGATTGTGGCGACCATGGTTCATACCATGATTTTAAAAAAGTAACAGGGATAGGTTTTTCTCCCTACATATATCATGGATTTCAGTATAATTTTACCTCTTATTTTGGTATGGATGTGGGTATTATCATCCCCTCCGTTTTTGTCATCACGGCCCAATGGAGCTTTAGATAAATCCGTCAACCATGTGTGCAGTGCTGTAACTGTCTGTAAGGGGAACCGCCCCACCGTCGCAACCGGAGGGGCTTAAATTACCGCTGGTGCACGCTCAAAACCACAAGCTAAAAACTATACGTCACCTTCAAACTCCCCGTAGGTGACGTTTTGCGTTGCACGATCGGGCTGTCCGCTGCATCCCCCGTCAGCTGCGTCACACCCGCTGAGGCAAGTACGCTCCAGCGCGAGGTGAGTTTGTGGGTCCAGTCAAGGTTCATCGACCAGGCATAAATCCCGGCCCCGGCGTCATGTCGGGCAAAACCCGATGCGGCCGATTGGGCGGCGTTTACCCCGTAGTACGTCTGCATATACTTGTCCGATCCCCAACTGCCGGTCAGCGCCAGCGCCACCTCATTTTTTGGTGAGGTGTAGAACGGGCTGGAAATGCCAAAATGTACCGCTTCACCGTTGTCTCTTTCAGAAACCGGTACCTCAGCCTGCAGCTGCAGGTGAAGCCAGTCGGTCACCTTGTACTCAAGCCCGGGCACCACGATAGCCGAGCCTTTAATCTCCCCCATTCCTCGCAGCTCGTCGCTGCCGGTGCCGATCGAATCGCTGCTCACGTCTTTATCTTTACGGCCCGTTCGATAGCTCAGCGCTGCGCTGTAATCCAGGTTGCCGATATTGTTACCGTAACCGATCCCACGCGTGGTGCCGATGAAGAAGCCATTTTCCATGGAATAATCCACTACCTGAGCCGCTGAGACGCGGGTTTTATCTGAACCCGAATAGCGCGGCCCTACATCCACGCCGCCCCCCAGAGTTAAGACGTTACCCTGCCGCTGTTCTTCCGCCAGTACAGGCGTAGCCAGTAACGCCAGAACAACGCCCGGCACGATGGTTTTCAGGCAGCGGCCCGAAAGTAAATGAGGGAACGTATGACGCAGTTCGATGTTTCTCATTAAGGAAGTCCTTATGGATTCAAATGATGACGATGCATGCGGTTAACCGCCAGAACGCCCATTTTGAATACTCACCCTAAGGTTCTTATGAGCCGAAAATGAAGAAACGCTGAAGCGCAAGCAGGTGCTGTAAACCAGGCTGATTTCCTGATACCGTTTTTTTCTTAAGATGTTCTTCATTCACGGTTGATACCGTTACCAGTGTGAAAATTCTACTAATCGAAGACGACCTGGATCTCGGCAATGGCGTACGTATCGCTCTATCAGATCAAGGGTTTGACGTCATATGGGTTCGCCGTAAAGAGGATGCGCTGCATCAGCTTGACGTCTGCGTGCCGGAACTTATTTTGCTCGACCTCGGGCTGCCCGACGGAGATGGCATGAGCCTGATGACGCGTTTGCGTCAGCAGCTCAAGGGGATCCCGGTCATCATCCTGACGGCGCGAGGGACATTGCAGGATCGCCTGCGGGGGTTGGATGCCGGCGCGGACGACTATCTCGTCAAACCTTTTATTCTCGCCGAGCTGCTGGCGCGAGTGAGGGCTCTTGCACGGCGCAGCTACGGTTTTGAGAATGAGGCGATAGAAATTCGCGGGCTCTCTCTTCATATACCGACGCGTCGCGTGACGGTGAGTGCGCGCCATATCGATTTAACGGCCAGTGAATACGCGCTGCTGGAGACGTTGATGCTGCGCGCGGACCGCGTGCTGACCCGGCGGTTTCTGGAAGAAAGGATATTCGGCAACAAAGAGAATCTCAGCAATGCGCTCGACGTGCATATGGGCAATTTGCGGCGAAAAATCGGCGACGGCTATGTGCGAACGGTCCGGGGCGTCGGGTACGTTATTGATACCGTCTCAATACAGAAGGTGACCGGTTGATGCAAAACGTCTGGTATCACCTGAGGCGGCCGACGCTGGTACGGCGAATTATCATCGCCCAGATGCTGCTGCTTACCCTGCTGTGGTGTCTTTTTTTAACCTTCATTCTGTGGGAGGACCTGCGTAGCCCTCCTATCATCACGGGCAGCAAAACGTACGAAACCGTTTTTACCCTGGCTGAGCGTATGGACGGGCGCCCGCAGGACCGTACCGCCGTGCTGGAGGCCTTCAGCAAGGCGCTGCGTGAAGGTTACGGCGGAGGGGAAGATCCCCTGCTGTCGATTAACCTCATCGTTCGCAAAAATAATAACGTTATTTTTTCATCCGACGGAGCACCCGCGGGGATAACAAATACCCGACAAGGCGAAATGGAGCACGTTCAAAGTGAAGGTCGCATCTGGACCAGCCGAACCCTGAAATCGCCCCACTCCGACGTGGAGGTAACCCTTTTCACCCCTGCCAGCGGCTGGAACTTCTTTATCTACCTGAACTCGCGCGGATACTACATTCTGCCGCTTCTGGTTTGTTTCCCTTTTCTGCTGTTTCCCGCATGGCTCTCCATCCGCATTGCGATGCGTCCGTGGAATAAGGTGGTCAATGAAATTACGTTACGCACGCCGGACGATCTCTCTCCTTTAAAAGCCGTACCGAAGCACAGAGAGCTTCGCCAGATGGTGGACGCGATCAATGACTTCCTTGCCCGGGTGCGTGAAAGCGCGGAAAGGGAGCGGGTTTTCATCGCGGATGCCGCACACGAGCTGCGTACGCCCCTCGCGGCGATGCGCATCAACGTGGAGGCGCTGCAGTCCTGGGTCATCAGCGAAAGCCAGCAGGAGCTGCTTGCCGGCGTGATCCGCAGCAACAGCCGCGCCGCGCGTCTCGTCAATCAGCTTCTGCTGATGATGCACAGTGAAGCGAGTATTGATACGGTCATGGAGCCCGTGCCGCTGACGACGCTCGTCCAGGAGCGCATGGCCGAGCTGGAACCCTTAGCGTCTGCGCGCAGGATCGAGCTGGAATTCTTTGCCGAGGATGAAGTCTGGATCCCCGGCGCCAGGGAACGCCTGGTGTCGTTGATTGATAATCTCATTGAGAATGCCGTGAAGTACAGCCCCGAGGGCGGGCGGATTCAGGTCGACGTGCGGGCGGGCGATCGCGTCGTCCAGCTGCGCGTCTCCGATGCGGGCCCGGGTATTCCGGTCAAGCTGCAGGAGCGCGTGTTCGACCGCTTTTTCCGCGATCCCAATCAGGTGCAGAGCGGCAGCGGGCTGGGGCTTGCCATCGTTAAAGCGGTGGCGCAGCAACACAACAGCAGCGTAAACCTGACAACCTCTGCACAAGGTGGCCTCCTGGTGACGGTAGACTTCCCGAACCGCACGTTTAGCTAAAGCAGAACAGGGGGTTTGATCGCAAATGCCGCAGATTGCTTCAAAAAAATTACCGTGTTTGTTATATTGTTGTTTATTGCTTATTCACCTCTGCGGTGCCAAAAAGAACAAGATTCACCGCAACCCAGGACAGAGAAATGTTAGATTACCGCTTCCCGACAGCTTTGCAGATGGTTCTCAGCGTAGCGATGGCGGAGCAATTGGGTGAACGTTCGACGAGTGCGATTCTGGCCTACGGCCTGGAAGCGAACCCGAGCTTCATCCGCAAATTGATGGTTCCGCTGACGCGAGACGGCATTATCGTCTCAACGCTTGGCCGTAACGGCTCCATTCATCTTGGTCGCCCGCCGGAAGAGATCACCCTGCGCGACATCTATCTTTCGGTCATCGAAGATAAAAAGCTGTGGGCCTCCCGCCCTGACGTGCCGGCCCGCTGCGTGGTCAGCGCCAACGCCTGCTGGTACTTCAAATCAATTTCTGAAGAAGCCGAAGAGGCTTCGTTAGCAGTACTGGCCCGCCATACCGTGGCAAGCGCCCTGGAAGCGGTGAAAAACGCCGACAGCAGCGGATGGGATCCACTCCCCGACCTCATTGCCCAGTATCAAAAAACGTCATAACGTTTTACCTGATGCGAAAAAAAACCGCCTTCACTATGAAGGCGGTTTTTTATTATCGGCAACGTCCTTATGCGGGCAAAACGTCCCTTTCCTCTTTTTTCCCGCGCGTCACGAACTTACGCAGCGTCACGTAGAACACCGGCGTCAGGAACAGACCAAACAGCGTCACCCCAAGCATGCCGGAGAATACCGTGATCCCCGTGACGCCGCGCACTTCTGCGCCAGCACCGTGACCGAGGATCAGCGGAATGGTCCCGGCGATAAAGGCGATGGAGGTCATCACAATCGGGCGTAAACGCAGGCGGCAAGCCTCCAGCGCGGCCTCCATGATGCCTTTGCCCTGAATTTCAAGCTCACGGGCAAACTCTACGATAAGAATGGCGTTTTTACAGGCCAGCCCCATCAGCACCACCAGCCCCACCTGCACGAAGACGTTGTTATCGCCCCCGGTCAGCCAGACGCCAAACAGTGCGGACAGCATGGTCATCGGCACGATGAGGATCACCGCCAGCGGCAGCGTCCAGCTTTCATACAGCGCCGCCAGCACCAGGAACGCCAGCAGCACCGCCACCGGGAAGACGATCAGCGCCGTATTGCCCTGAGTGGCCTGCTGGAAGCTCAGATCCGTCCATTCAATGTTCATCCCGTTTGGCAGGATCTGCTTAGACATGGCGTCCAGCTGCGTCATCGCCTGCGCAGATGAGAGCACGCGCGGGTCGGCATCGCCAATCAGGTCAGCCGCCGGGTAGCCGTTGTAACGGATCACCGGATCCGGCCCGTAGGTGGTCGTGATTTTCACCATACTGCCAATCGGCACCATTTCGCCCTGGCTGTTGCGGGTGCGCAGATTCGCAATATCTTCCACGCTGTCGCGGAACTGCCCGTCGGCCTGCGCCATCACGCGCCAGGTTCGTCCGAACTGGTTGAAGTCATTGACGTACGACGACCCCAGATAGGTTTGCAACGTCCCGAAAAGATCGGTCAGCGACACGCCCTGCGCTTTCGCCTTATCGCGGTCAACCTGGACGTCCAGTTGCGGAACGTTAGCCTGATAGGTTGAGATCGGGAAATGCATTCCCGGGGTCTGCATAATCGCACCGGACATGGTGTTCACCGCGTTTTGCAGCGCGCCATAGCCCAGACCACCGCGATCCTGAATATACAGAGAATAGCCCGACCCCTGACCCAGCCCTAAAATCGGCGGCGGCAGAATGGAGAAGCCAAAGCCTTCCTGGATTTGCGCGATTTTCGCATTAATCTCCGCATTAATTTCCGCAGCGGAATGTTTACGCTGATCGAACGGCTTCAGGCCAAAGAACACCGTACCGGTATTCGGCGTATTGGTGAACTGCAGCGCGTTCAGCCCCGGAAACGCGACCGCATAGTCCACGCCTTCGGTATTCATCCCGATTTCGCTCATTTTGCGGATCACCGCGTCGGTACGCGCCAGCGAAGAGCCTTCCGGCATCTTCACACCGCCAATCAGGTAAAGCTTATCCTGCGTCGGAATAAACCCGCCGGGCACCGCTTTAAACATGACGCCTGCGGCACAGAGCAGCAGCAGATAAACCACGAATACCGCGCCGCGTCGTCCCAGCGTTTTACCCACCAGCCCCTGATAGCCGTTTGAGCTGCGGAGGAAAAAGCGGTTAAACGGACGGAAAATCCAGCCGAACAGACGATCGATAAGCCGGGTCGGGAAATCTTTCGGCGCGCCGTGCGGCTTTAACAGCAGTGCCGCCAGCGCCGGAGAGAGCGTCAGCGAGTTAATCGCTGAAATCACCGTAGATATCGCGATCGTCACCGCAAACTGCTTGTAGAACTGACCGGTAACGCCCGACAGAAACGCCATCGGCACAAATACCGCGCACAGCACCAGCGCGATCGCGATAATCGGCCCGGACACTTCACGCATCGCCTGGTGCGCTGCCGCAAGCGGCGCAAGCCCCTCTTCTATGTTTCGCTCTACGTTTTCCACCACCACGATGGCGTCGTCCACCACGATACCGATGGCGAGCACCAGCCCGAACAGGCTGAGGGTATTCAGCGAGAAGCCGAGCAGGTAAAGAATGCTGAAGGTACCCACCACCGACACCGGCACCGCGATCAGCGGAATGATCGACGCGCGCCAGGTTTGCAGGAACAGAATGACCACCAGCACGACCAGCACCACGGCTTCCAGCAGCGTTTGCACCACCGCACGGATCGAATCGCGCACAAAGACCGTCGGATCGTAAGGTGCCGCCCACTTCATGTCCGCCGGGAAGCGCGTCGACAGTTCGTCCATTTTCGCGCGCACCGCGTTAGACAGATCGATAGCGTTCGCCCCCGGCGACTGGAAGATACCAATCCCGACCGCGTCTTTATTGTTCAGCTGGGAACGCAGGGCATAGCTCCCGGACCCCATTTCAATCCGCGCCACGTCGCGCAGGCGGACGACCGTACCGTCCTCCGTCGTTTTCAGGACAATATTGCCAAACTCTTCTTCGGTGTGCAGACGCCCCTGGGCGTTAATGGAGATCAGGAAGTCGCTCTCTTTCGGCAGCGGCTCGGCGCCAAGCTGACCGGCGGAAACCTGTACGTTTTGCTCCTGCATCGCCGTGACCACGTCCGAGGCAGTCAGCCCGCGCGCCGCCACTTTATTAGGGTCCAGCCAGACGCGCATCGCGTACTCGCCGGAGCCGAAAATCTGGATCTGGCCGACGCCGGGCAGGCGCGCCAGCTCATCCTTCACCTTCAGCGTGGCGTAGTTGCGCATATACAGCGAATCGTACTTACCGTTTGGCGAAAACAGATGCACCACCAGCGTCAGCGTGGGCGACTGCTTCTGGGTGGTAATGCCCAGACGCCGCACGTCCTCCGGCAGACGCGCCTCGGCCTGCGCGACGCGGTTCTGCACCTGAACCTGCGCCTGATCCGGGTCAGTACCCGGACGGAAGGTGACGGTGGTAACCAGCACGCCGTCCGAGCCCGCGACGGATTTCATGTACATCATGTTCTCGACGCCGTTAATCGCCTCTTCCAGCGGCGTCGCCACGGTCTCGGCAATCACTTTCGGGTTAGCGCCCGGGTACTCCGCACGCACCTGCACGCTTGGCGGCACGACGTCAGGGTATTCGCTCACCGGCAGCAGCGGGATGGCGATTAACCCTGTGATAAAAATCAGAATCGACAGGACGGCAGCAAAGATCGGCCTGTCGATGAAAAAGCGGGAAAAGTCCATGGGTTGGATTCTCAGGTCAAGGGATCAGTTGAGGGCGCTGGTGGCGGTCATGGCAACGGTTTTGGCGTTAACCGGCATACCCGGCATAAACACTTTCTGTAAACCCTCGACGATGACTTTGTCGCCAGGATTCAGCCCCTGCCGCACGATGCGTAAACCGTCTGCCAGACGACCCGGCGTAATGTCGCGACGCTGTGCTTTCCCCTCTTTATCGACGATATAAACGTATTTACGATCCTGATCGGTCAGCACCGCCTTGTCGTCAATCAGCGTGGCTTTGAATTCCGCGCTGCCCGGCAGGCGTACGCGGGCAAACAGCCCCGGCGTGAACTGACGCTGTGAGTTATCCAGCAGCGCGCGCATGCGGATTGTCCCGGTGCTCGGCGTGAGCTGGTTATCCAGGAAATCCACTTTGCCCTGATGGGGATAACCCTCCTCGCCCGTCAGGCCAATCTCAACCGGCAGCGCCGTGTGATTGCTGGACGCCCCCTGCCCGCTGCGGGCCAGATTTTGATAGTGAAGATAGGTTGACTCGTCCACGTCAAAGTAGACGTACACCGTCTTCTGCGAGACCAGCGTGGTGAGGACGCTGGCGGTATCGCCCGCAGTCACCAGGTTCCCGCTGGTGATCAGCGCCCGGCTGGCGCGACCGTCAATAGGCGCGGTCACTTTGGTGAAGTCCAGGTTGAGCTGGGCTGCGTCAACCGCCGCCTGCGCGGCGCGAATGTCGGCCTGCGCCTGAACGGCAGCCGAACGTCGCTGCTCCCACTCTTCCCGTGAGACCAGATGGGTATTGATCAGCTTATCGGTACGGTTAGCCTCACTTTGCGCCAGGCTGGCCTGCGTTTTGGCTCTTGCCAGGTTCGCCTGCGCCTGTTCCAGCGCGGCGCGATAGGTACGGTCATCAATGGTGAACAGCACCTCGCCCTTCTTCACTTCCTGGCCGTCGGTGTAATTCACCTTATCAATGTAGCCGGAAACGCGCGGGCGCAGCTGAACGCTCTCCACCGCTTCAATCCGGCCGTTAAAGCTATCCCACTGGCTAATCGATTTCACCACCACGTCAGCGGCACTCACGGCAGGCGCAGGTGGCGCGGCATTTTGCGCGACGCTGTTATCGCATCCGACGAGCAGCACGGAGAGCAATATTGCCCCCAGCGCGCTCAGAGGAGAGTTACCCCAGGTTTTTTGCAGGCTCATTATTTTTATTCCAGTAATTGTCGCCACCGGGCAAGACGCAGCAGGAGGCACCGCGCCACTTCCTTTGTCCAGGGGCTGTCTTCAGGCCATTTGTGTCGTTCATCGCCACAAAACTGTAACAGTTGCGAATACACTATTCGCGGCGATTGTAGGAAGGCGCTTAACTAAGTGCAAGAATAATTGTTGCACTTTATGTGCTATTTGAGCGGATGTGAAAAGACCCGTTTCGGTCAGGGATTTAAATGCAACAATAAAACTTGCAATTACTGAAAAAACGCGCCACCTTTAAATGCAACAGACAAAGATACTTTTTCATCCGCTACGTGGGGGTAACCAGATGAACACTGGCGCATTTATGCATGATTTACTCGACTGGATCGACAACAACCTGGACAGTCGCCTGGACATTGAGACCGTCGCCAGGCGTTCCGGCTACTCGAAATGGCACCTCCAGCGCCTGTTCAAAGAGCATACGGGCTATCCCCTCGCCGGGTATATTCGCGCGCAAAAGCTGCAAAAATCGGTTGAGCGGTTATCCCACAGCGACGAACCGATTCTGAATGTGGCGATCGCGCTGGGCTTTGATTCCCAGCAGTCCTTCAACCGCAGCTTCAAGCGTCAGTATGGTCAGGCGCCTGGGGCATGGCGGCGCAGTATGGGTAGCCCGGAAACACAGCAGCTTCGCCAGTAATGCATATTTTGCTGCAACATCGATCCGTTGCTGATATACTGTATATAAATGGGTCTTCCCTTGATGTGGTGGCTGAAGGCATGATAATGGTGTATTTAATCGCCAGAGGTCACCGCCATGGACGAAAA
>NZ_CDRQYH010000104.1:0-10343 GCF_977039595.1 Enterobacter sp. | reverse complement strand
TAAACACAAAAGAGCGATGTGCGCGATGGATCCGGAGTACCTTTTGAAGGTTCTGGGAAGCCTTTATTTACGGGAATTTTCATGATTTTTCCGTGCCCGGCCTACATTTGGGTCGCAGGCCCGGTAAGCGTAGCGCCACCGGGCGAAACCCACACTGATTAGAAGTTGTAACCTACAACCAGGTAACCACCCCAACCGGTAGAACGGACGTTTTCTTTCATCCAATTCAGGTCGGCGTCGTCGTTCCACTGACCGCCGTTGTGCCAGTAACGCGCCACTACAGAGTAGTGCCAGTGATCGTAGTTCAGCGCCAGGATGTGGCTGGAGGCGATGGAGTCGTTAGTACGCTGTTTAATACCGTTCTCTGCGTAACCGCTCTTATCTCCCAGTTCTGAACCCCAGTCGAAGTTGGTGAAGCCGATGTAGCTCAGGTTACCGCCCCACAGCTGAGTGATTGGTACAAAGTATTTCACTTTGAAACGGTAGCCATCCCACTCATTCTGGTTTTCTGCACCGTAGTTCTGCCACTGGTATTTCGCGTAAACGTTCAGGGACAGGCTCATTGGCAGGCCGGTGTCGATGTCCGTACCCAGACCCATATACCAGGTGCTCTGACGACCGGACTCGTTGCGGCCCATGTCGTAGATATAGTTGTTCGCGAAGTACCACTCTTTGAACGGACCGAAGCTGAGGTCGGTGCCGGTCAGCTTGTCGATGGAGAAGCGTGGTTCGATTTCCATGAACAGAGGGGAGCCGTGGTTCCAGATACCTTTAGCCTGAGAGTTACCGCCGAAGAAGACCGGTGCATCCATGTAGCCGTAGAAATCAAACCAGTCTTTCTTGGCGAATGCTTCGTACTCCAGGTAGGTATCGTTGCGGATCTGTGGTCCGAAACGGGTGTGGTAGCTGCCGACGACGTTAACGCTCTGGTGCCACCAGTCGGAGAGGTATTGTGGTTTATCGTTTTCCGCTGCGTTAACAGTGAAAGAGGAAGAAAGTGCCAGCACGGCGCCAGCTGCGAGTAATGTTTTTTTCATAATCATGCCACTGATTGAAATTCCCTTTCGGGAGTGAAAAATGCGCGAATTGCGTTTCTAAATATTTCGTGTTTCTGCGGTGCCTATTATAGGAATCCCTGCTCACAAAAATATGTGTTGTTTCACATATCTCTCACACGCGTAATCGATTGCGTTCACGTTTGCGTACTTTAAACGGCCGGGATTGTAGCGGCAATCATTTATGTTGCCAATCCATACGAAATGTAAATGTTAGCGGAGTGACATTTCGCTCCGCTAAAAAGGAGGGGATTAGTGCGCGGCGGGTTGAATGTCGTGAATGCGGATAAAGCCTAACTGTTCCGGCGTAACGCCGCTTAACTGAAGCGGAATATCCACATCGCTTGGTGCTAAAACACTTGCCGGGGCGGTGAAGAGCTGATTCTTCACGTTCACCTCCTGGTAATTCTCCGTTGTGCCCTGGATCTGGCCCCACTCGACGGTGCCGCTGAAGGCCGGAAGCGGATCGTTGGACTCTCCCTGGATGCGTAATGTTGCGTGAGTACCATCTGCGTTCGCCGCTACATTCACCAGAGACATTTTTAGCGTGCCGATCTGACTATTGAGACGCGCAGGCGTATTCGCGCCCGGCAGCAGATAAACCCCGCTGCTGGATTTGGCATTCAGCGCGTTTTGCTGGGTGATTTTCACCGTTTCTTTGTTCAGCTTGTCCATCGCCGTATTGAGCGTATTGACGCTCTGTTTCAACTGACGGACTTCGGTTTGCTGTGCACAGGCGCTAAGGGTGAAGAGGCTCCCCACCAGCAAGATTTTCAGGTAACGTCTTGTCATTGCGTTTATTTCCTTGAAATAACGGATCGCCTTAATGTTAGCCAGCATCATCATGTGAGATATAGATCCTTTGTCTCAAAAAGCTCTTCCTTTGTTGTCAGGCCAGATCAGGGTAAAATGAAAATTAGTTAACCAGATAACAGGGATACCGTATGCATTGCCCATTCTGCTCCGCTGTGGATACCAAAGTCATCGACTCTCGTCTTGTGGGCGAAGGGTCATCCGTACGCCGTCGTCGGCAGTGTCTGGTGTGCAACGAGCGTTTCACAACCTTTGAGGTTGCAGAGCTGGTAATGCCGCGCGTGGTAAAAAGTAACGACGTGCGCGAGCCGTTTAACGAAGAGAAACTGCGCAGCGGGATGCTGAAGGCCCTCGAAAAACGTCCCGTTAGTGCGGACGACGTGGAGATGGCGTTAAACCACATAAAATCTTACCTTCGTGGTTTGGGTGAGCGTGAAGTGCCAAGCAAAATGATCGGCAACCTGGTGATGGAGCAGTTGAAAAAGCTCGATAAGGTCGCCTATATCCGCTTCGCCTCGGTCTACCGCAGCTTCGAAGACATCAAAGAGTTTGGCGAAGAGATCGCCCGCTTACAGGATTAAGCTCATGCAGGATGAGATTTACATGGCGCGAGCCATGAAGCTGGCGCAGCGCGGTCGTTTTACGACCCATCCCAACCCGAACGTCGGGTGCGTTATCGTCAACGATGGCGAGATTGTCGGAGAGGGGTTTCACTATCGGGCGGGCGAACCGCATGCCGAGGTTCATGCGTTGCGCATGGCCGGTGAGAAGGCGCGCGGTGCAACAGCCTACGTTACGCTGGAGCCCTGCAGCCATCACGGGCGTACGCCGCCGTGCTGTGAAGCGTTGATCGCGGCGGGTGTTTCACGCGTGGTCGCATCGATGCAGGACCCAAATCCGCAGGTGGCGGGACGCGGTCTGTATCGCCTGCAGCAAGAAGGCATTGACGTCAGCCATGGTCTGATGATGCAGGACGCGGAAGCGCTTAACAAAGGTTTCCTGAAGCGCATGCGCACGGGGTTCCCGTATATTCAGCT
Organism: Enterobacter sp.; assembly: GCF_977039595.1. NCBI lineage: Bacteria > Pseudomonadati > Pseudomonadota > Gammaproteobacteria > Enterobacterales > Enterobacteriaceae > Enterobacter > Enterobacter sp. Next base: position 7,438 of record NZ_CDRQYH010000104.1, on the reverse strand, counting down.
CAAGCTGGGCGCCTCGCTGGACGGCCGTACGGCAATGGCAAACGGTGAAAGCCAGTGGATCACTTCTCCACAGGCAAGGCGCGATGTGCAACGTCTGCGCGCGCAAAGCCATGCTATTCTCACCAGCAGTGAAACCGTTCTGGCTGACGATCCGGCCATGACCGTGCGCTGGGACGAGCTGAATGCCGATACCCAGGCTCTTTACCCGCAGGAGAACCTGCGTCAGCCGCTGCGTATTGTCATTGATAGCCAGAACCGCCTGACGCCGGAGCACCGCATCGTCCAGCAGCCGGGGGAAACCTGGATTGCCCGCACCAAAGAAGATACTCGCGAATGGCCGGAAGGCGTGCGCAGCATTCTGGTGCCGGAACATAACGGTCACCTGGATCTCGTGGTGCTGATGATGCTGCTCGGCAAGCAGCAGGTGAACAGCATCTGGGTAGAGGCGGGGCCAACGCTTGCCGGTGCGCTCTTACAGGCCGGGCTGGTGGATGAACTGCTTGTTTACGTTGCGCCTAAACTGTTGGGCCACGACGCACGCGGCCTGTTTGTGCTGCCCGGCCTTGAAAAACTGGCCGACGCACCGCAACTCAAATTTAGTGAGATTCGTCCGGTAGGTCCGGATGTCTGCCTCCACTTAACGACAGCGTAATTGCTCCTTAAATAGGGAAGCAGTGCGCAAAGTATTATGATAAAATCCGCCCCCCTGCGGGGCCAAATGAACCCGTAAAGGAAGAGTATGAACATTATTGAAGCTGCTGTAGCTACCCCGGACGCTCGCGTCGCCATCACCATTGCGCGTTTCAACAACTTCATCAACGACAGCCTGCTGGAAGGTGCGATTGACGCCCTGAAACGTATCGGCCAGGTTAAAGATGACAACATTACCGTTGTTTGGGTTCCAGGCGCTTACGAACTGCCACTGGCGGCAGGCGCGCTGGCGAAAACCGGTAAATACGACGCGGTGATTGCGCTGGGTACCGTTATTCGTGGCGGCACTGCTCACTTCGAATACGTTGCGGGCGGTGCAAGCAACGGCCTGGCACACGTTGCGCAGGATGCTGAAATTCCTGTCGCATTCGGCGTGCTGACCACCGAAAGTATTGAACAAGCCATCGAACGTGCTGGCACCAAAGCCGGTAACAAAGGTGCAGAAGCTGCACTGACCGCGCTTGAAATGATTAATGTATTGAAAGCCATCAAGGCCTGATTTTTTTGTAAGGGGAATTCCGTGAAACCTGCTGCTCGTCGCCGCGCCCGTGAATGTGCCGTCCAGGCACTTTACTCCTGGCAGTTGTCCCAGAACGACATCGCTGATGTTGAATACCAGTTCCTGTCAGAACAGGACGTTAAAGATGTTGACGTTCTGTACTTCCGTGAACTGCTGTCGGGAGTGGCGACTAATAGCGCGTATCTCGATGGTCTGATGAAGCCTTATCTGTCCCGTCTGCTCGAAGAGCTGGGCCAGGTAGAAAAAGCAGTGTTGCGTATTGCGCTGTTTGAGCTGTCTAAACGTGATGATGTGCCGTACAAAGTGGCCATCAACGAAGCGATCGAACTGGCGAAAACCTTCGGCGCTGAAGACAGCCACAAGTTTGTAAACGGCGTACTTGATAAAGCAGCACCTGCGATCCGTCCCCACAAAAAGTGATCCGCAAACCGGAGTCCTGCATTGCCTGACGGGCGGTGCGGCTCCGGTTTTTTCTTTTATTTGCTGAGGCATAACGTATGGCATGCGGCGAATTCTCCCTGATTGCCCGTTATTTCGACCGTGTCAGAACCTCTCGTCTTGATGTTGAAACCGGCATCGGCGATGACTGTGCACTTCTCAATATTCCAGAAAAACAGACGCTGGCCATCAGCACCGACACTCTGGTGTGCGGCCGTCATTTCTTACCGGATATCGATCCTGCCGATCTGGCGTATAAAGCACTGGCGGTTAACGTCAGCGATCTGGCGGCGATGGGTGCCGATCCCGCGTGGTTAACGCTGGCGCTGACGCTGCCTGAGGTGGACGAAGCCTGGCTTGAAGCTTTCAGCGATGCGCTGTTTGAGCAGCTTAACTACTACGATATGCAGCTGATTGGCGGTGATACCACTGCCGGGCCGCTGTCGATGACGCTGGCGATCCACGGCTATGTGCCGCTCGGTCGCGCCCTGAAGCGCTCAGGCGCAAAACCCGGGGACTGGATCTACGTCACCGGTACGCCGGGCGACAGTGCGGCAGGGCTGGCGATTCTCCAGGATCGCTTAACCGTGAAGGATGCCGACGATGCGGCGTATCTGGTGAAACGCCATCTGCGCCCGACGCCGCGTATTCTGCACGGCCAGGCGCTGCGCGAGCGCGCGAGCTCTGCTATCGACCTCTCTGACGGGCTGATCTCAGATCTTGGCCATATTTTAAAGGCCAGCGGCGTTGGGGCGCGCGTTGATCTGGATCTGTTCCCGCTGTCAGAGGAACTGCTTCGTCATGTCGAACCTGCGCAGGCGCTGCGCTGGGCGCTGTCTGGTGGTGAAGACTACGAACTATGCTTTACCGTTCCGGAGCTGAACCGTGGAACGCTCGACGTGGCGTTAGCGCATCTTGGTGCGAAATTCACCTGCATAGGTCAGATCATGCCGGAGAGTGAAGGGCTGAAGTTTGTGAAAGACGGTGCGCCGGTTACGCTGGACTGGAAAGGGTACGATCACTTCGCGTGAGTTTGTACGCTTTGTATTGCCGGGTGGCGGCTCCGCCTTACCCGGCCTACAAAAGATGGGGCTTATTTAAACCCCACCACCGGATGCGGCTGATACGGGGTCTCCAGCTCGGCAACCTGCTCCGGCGTCAGCGTGATATCCACCGCGTTTAACAGTTCGTCCAACTGCTCTTCCCGGGACGTGCCGATAATGGGAGCCGCGACGCCGCGCTTGCCCAGTAGCCATGCCAGCGCTACCTGGGCGCGGGTTGCGCCGGTATCATCGGCAATCCCGGCCAGGCGTTCGGCAATCAGCGCATCGCTGGCCTCTGTTCCTTCATAGAGATTTTTTCCCACTTCATCCGATACCAGGCGAGCCGTGGTTTCCCCCCACGGACGGGTCAGGCGGCCGCGCGCCAGCGGGCTCCACGGGATAACCGCCACGCCCTCCTGGTGGCACAGCGGCAGCATCTCGCGTTCTTCTTCGCGGTAGATCAGATTGTAATGATCCTGCATGGTGACAAAGCGCGCCCAGCCGTGCTGCGCCTGCAGATCCAGCGCTTGGGCAAACTGCGACGCGTGCATAGACGACGCGCCGATGTAGCGTGCTTTACCGGCTTTGACCACGTCGTTGAGCGCCTCAAGCGTCTCCTCGATTGGCGTGTTGTAATCCCAGCGGTGAATTTGCAGCAGGTCGACGTAATCCATGTTCAGGCGCCTGAGGCTGTCATCAATGGAGCGCAGGATCTGCGCGCGAGAAAGGCCCTGCGGCAGGTCACCCACCGGGTAGTAGACTTTAGTAGCGACGACAACGTCATCCCGACGGGCAAAATCGCGCAGGGCGCGGCCGACAATCTCCTCGCTGCTGCCGTCGGAGTAGCTGTTGGCGGTGTCAAAGAAGTTAATGCCGCCCTCGATGGCGCGTTTGATGATCGGACGGCTGCTCTCTTCCGGCAGCGTCCAGGCGTGGTTTCCCCGATCGGGCTCGCCAAAGGTCATGCAGCCCAGGCAAAGTCGGGAAACCTTAAGGTCCGTTTTTCCTAATGTTGTGTATTGCACGGTTCCGCTCCTGCTGTTTAAACACCAGGTTTAAGCATAGCAGGAGCGGAAAAGGGGGAAGGGGTCAGTCCAGCCAGGCGCGGATTTTAGCTTCGATACCGGCAGCGTCCAGGCCAATCGCCGCGCGGGCTTCGTCCTGGGTACCTTGCGGAATGAAATGATCCGGCAGGCCGAGGTTCAGCACCGGCACGGCTTTACGATTTGCCATCAGTACCTCGTTCACGCCGCTACCCGCACCGCCCATGATGGCGTTTTCTTCCAGCGTCACCAGCACGTCGTGGGCCTCAGCCATACTCAGGATCAGAGATTCGTCGAGCGGCTTCACAAAGCGCATATCCACCAGCGTGGCATTCAGCGTTTCAGCCACTTTCGCGGCCTCGGGCATCAACGTGCCGAAGTTCAGGATCGCCACTTTTTCACCGCGACGCTTAACCACTCCTTTACCAAGCGGCAGTTTTTCCAGCGGCTGAAGCTCAACGCCTACCGCATTGCCGCGCGGGTAGCGAACGGCGCTTGGGCCATCCTGATAGTGGTAGCCGGTAAACAGCATCTGACGACATTCGTTCTCGTCGCTTGGCGTCATGACAACCATATCCGGAATGCAGCGCAGGAACGACAGGTCAAACGCGCCCTGGTGCGTCTGGCCGTCTGCACCGACGATGCCGGCACGATCGATAGCAAACAGCACCGGCAGCTTCTGAATCGCCACGTCGTGGATCACCTGATCGTAGGCGCGCTGCAGGAAGGTGGAATAGATAGCGACAACCGGCTTGTAGCCGCCGATCGCCAGGCCCGCTGCAAACGTCACCGCGTGCTGCTCGGCAATGGCCACGTCAAAATACTGGTCCGGGTATTTTCGGGAGAATTCGACCATGCCGGAGCCTTCGCGCATGGCCGGGGTGATCGCCATCAGCTTGTTGTCTTTCGCGGCGGTTTCGCACAGCCAGTCGCCAAAAATTTTGGAATAGCTCGGCATGCCGCCGCTGCTTTTTGGCAGACAGCCGCTGGACGGGTCAAATTTAGGCACCGCGTGGAAGGTGATCGGATCTTTTTCCGCAGGTTCGTAGCCACGCCCTTTTTTGGTCATGATGTGCAGGAACTGCGGGCCTTTCAGGTCGCGCATGTTCTTGAGTGTGGTCACCAGACCCAGCACGTCGTGACCGTCAACCGGCCCAATATAGTTAAAGCCCAGTTCTTCAAACAGGGTACCCGGCACGACCATGCCTTTGATGTGCTCTTCGGTACGCTTGAGCAGCTCTTTAATCGGCGGTACGCCAGAGAAGACTTTCTTGCCGCCTTCACGCAGAGAGGAGTAAAGCTTGCCGGAGAGCAGCTGCGCCAGATGGTTGTTTAACGCGCCGACGTTTTCGGAAATCGACATTTCGTTATCGTTGAGGATAACCAGCATGTCCGGCTTGATGTCGCCCGCGTGGTTCATGGCTTCGAAGGCCATACCGGCGGTGATGGCGCCGTCGCCAATCACGCAGACGGTGCGGCGCTGCTTGTTCTCTTTCTCGGCGGCAACGGCAATACCGATGCCCGCCGAAATGGAGGTAGAGGAGTGGCCGACGCTCAGTACGTCGTACTCGCTCTCACCGCGCCACGGGAACGGGTGCAGGCCGCCTTTCTGACGAATGGTGCCAATTTTATCGCGACGTCCGGTCAGAATTTTGTGCGGATAGGCCTGGTGACCCACGTCCCAGATGAGCTGATCGAACGGCGTGTTATAGACGTAGTGCAGCGCCACGGTCAGCTCTACCGTGCCAAGCCCGGAGGCGAAATGGCCGCTGGAGCGGCTTACGCTGTCGAGCAGGTAGCGACGCAGCTCGTCGCACAGCTTCGGCAGGCTCTCTTTCGGCAACAGACGTAACTCCTGGGTGGAGTCAACTAACGCCAGTGTCGGGTATTTGGCAATATCAAAACTCATCAAAGGCTCATCGAGATATATAGTTTATTTATCACGCTGGATTATATAGTCCGCTAGCGCTTCCAGTGCCGAGGTATCCAGCGATTGCGCAGCCAGTTCATTCAGCGACTGGCGGGCATCGTCAATCAGATCCCGGGCTTTACGTTGGGCTTGCTCAAGACCCAGCAGGGCGGGGTAGGTACTTTTGCCAAGCTGCTGGTCCGCACCCTGACGTTTACCCAATGTTGCAGTATCGCCCACCACATCCAGAATGTCATCCTGAACCTGGAATGCCAGACCGATACTTTCTGCGTATCTGTCCAGAATCGGCAGGGCTTTGCGCCCTTGTTCACCCGCGCTCAGCGCGCCCAGGCGAACGGCGGAACGAATCAGTGCCCCGGTTTTATGGCGGTGAATACGCTCCAGCTGTTCCAGATTAACCTGACGTCCTTCCGCTTCAAGATCCAGCGCCTGTCCGCCGCACATGCCGGCCACGCCGCTGGCCATTGCCAGCTCGGAGATCATCGCCAGACGGTCGCGGTCAGCCACTTCCGCCATTGGCGCGTCGCTCAGAATCGAGAACGCCAGCGTTTGCAGGGCATCACCCGCCAGGATGGCATTCGCCTCGCCAAACTTGATATGGCAGGTGGGTTTACCCCGACGCAAATCGTCGTCGTCCATGGCCGGGAGATCGTCGTGGATCAGCGAGTAGGCGTGGATGCACTCAACGGCGGCTGCCGGAGCGTCCAGCGTGCTATCGCTGATGCCAAACATATTGCCGGTGGCATACACCAGGAACGGGCGCAGGCGCTTTCCACCCAAGAGTGCGCCATAGTGCATGGCTTCAACCAGTGGAGTGTTCTGAAAAGGCTGTGGCGCAATAAAACGGCGCAGGGCGTCGTTGGCGCGTACGACACGCGCCTGAAGCTCGTTGGCAAAATCCATTTACTCGGCGTCCGGTGTGAAAGGCGTGGTTTTCGCGTCTTCGCTGTCGGAAAGCAGGATCTGCACGCGCTGCTCGGCCTGCTGCAGCTTGACCTGCCCCTGGCGCGCCAGCTGCACGCCACGCTCGAATTCGTTGAGCGCCTCTTCCAGCGGGAGATCGCCGCTCTCAAGACGGGTAACAATTTGCTCCAGTTCACTCAGCGCAGTTTCAAAACTGGCCGGTGCGTCGTTCTTCTTCGGCATAGTGAATTGACTCTTATATTCTTCGCCCCGACATGGTAACGGACTCGGGCGGATAAGCAAATAACGCGCAATGTGCACAGGAGGGGCGCGATGGTGGTATACTTGCGCGCCTGGATGCAGCCACGGGTGTGGGCTGCTGTACTCTTTTCCATTACAAGCCTTAATACGCTTGCCTAAGAAACATTGCCGCCATGAAGTTTATCATTAAATTGTTCCCTGAAATCACCATCAAAAGCCAATCTGTGCGTTTGCGCTTTATTAAAATTCTCACCGGGAACATTCGTAACGTATTAAAGCACTACGACGAAACCCTCGCCGTGGTGCGCCACTGGGACCACGTTGAGGTCCGTGCAAAAGACGAAAACAAACGTCAGGATATTCGCGACGCCCTGACCCGTATTCCAGGTATCCACCATATCCTGGAAGTGGAAGATGTCCCGTTCAGCGATATGCACGACATCTTCGAGAAAGCGCTGGTCCAGTACCGCGACCAGATCGAAGGCAAAACCTTCTGCGTACGCGTGAAGCGTCGCGGCAAGCACGAATTCAGCTCCATTGAAGTGGAGCGTTATGTCGGCGGCGGTTTGAACCAGCACGTTGAGACGGC
>NZ_CDRQYH010000103.1:0-10545 GCF_977039595.1 Enterobacter sp. | reverse complement strand
TATGGCCCTGGTACGAGCGCTGAACAAAATGACGAAAGCAGGTATGCCTGAAAGCGTGCGTATTGCCTGAAAACACAACCCGCTACGGGGGAGACTTACCCGAAATCTGATTTATTCAACAAAGCCTCAGCATTATCGAAGAGATCGACAAACGGCTCGCAGAGTATACTGGGCGTAATATTTTTGTACTGCCATTCGCGCGTGGTGTAGTACAGATTTTTCTTTAACGCGAGACTCAGTTTTTTACACGCTTCCCTGACGTTAAATTGCGCTTTGTTTGTACATATTATAGTGCTGCCGCTGTCATGGTTGCACTTAAGGACGAATTTGTCAGGGAGTACTGAAAAATCAATCTGCGACGCCCGGGTATAAACGCCAATTAATGGCACCGTTTTCACGCGCGTTGTTCTGGAGGAAACGTATGCCCGAACGGCGAGTTTATCGGCAAGCATGGTGTAGAAGTTATTATGGTCATAGACCAGACGATGGCATATTTTTTCACTCAGCGTAGTGGGGGATTTAATGTCGGGGCTTTTCCCGGATATTTTCTTTAGCCTGATAGTATGAAAGTGCAGGTCCGACATTAAAAAAGAACGGCATTTTCTGATGAGATACTCGGTATATTTTAGAACATAGGTAGTGGTGTTCATTTCTTCTCCTCCGTAATGTCCCGGTATTCTGGAGAAGAACTGTTGATTGATATTGCATAAAATAAGGAGCAGGGATGGAGACGAAAGAGTAAAGGATTAAATAGCGAATGAAGTCTATTTAATCCCTAATTTAGTGGGGCGATTTTTGTTTGCCGTCGCGCTTAGCGGTCCTTTCTCCATGCATCGGCGGTCAATGCTTCACCAAAGTGACCCGCAATCAGTCGTTTCGTCAGCTCATGAAGCGGGGAGGCCATCACATCCGCGGTGCTGCCACGCTCAACCACTTCACCCTGGTGCATGACCATCACCTGATCGCTGATATGCTTCATCATCCCCAGATGCTGGGTGACGTAGATATACGAGATCCCCTGTTTTTCCTGCAATTCCAGCATCAGGTTAATCAGCTGCGAGCGCATCGACATATCCAGCGAGGCAAGCGCTTCATCCGCAATGATCACTTTTGGCCGCAAAATCAACGCACGCGCCAGACCCAGGCGCTGTTTCTGACCGGGTGCCAGCATGTGCGGGTAGTAGCTTTCGTGGTCCGGTAACAGCCCAACCATACGCAGGGTTTCGAATACGCGCTTACGGCGTGCCTCCGGCTCCAGGTCAGTGTTCAGACGCAGCGGAAAATCGAGGATTTGCGAAATGCGCTGGCGTGGGTTAAGCGAGGTAGACGGATCCTGAAAGATCATGCGGATGCGCTGGCTGCGGAAAGAGTAATCGCCGAACGTCAGAGGATGATCGTCAATCAATACTTCGCCTGCCGTGGGCTCAACCATGCCGGCGAGCATTTTCGCCAGGGTGGATTTCCCGGAACCGTTCTCGCCGATGATCGCCAGGGTCTGTTTTTCACGCAGCGTAAAGCTCAGCGGCTTCACCGCGTCGACGGTTTGACGATGAAACAGCCCCGTGCGGTAGCGAAAGGTCTTACTCAGGTTGCGCACTTCCAGTAAGGTTTCGACCATTTCACTCTCTCTCCATGTTCAGCGGGAAATGACAGGCGTAAAGATGATTTTTTGCCCCGGTCAGGCGTGGCGTCTCGATACATTTACGCTGAGCGTAGGGGCAACGCGGCCCCAGACGACAGCCTATTGGCAAAGATTCCAGCAGTGGAATCGCCCCCGGCAGGGTATTCAGGCGGCTTTTATGCGGCATGGCGCTGCCAAAATCCGGAATGGCGCGGATAAGTGCCTGCGTATACGGGTGGTGCGGCGCGGTGATTAGATCTTCACTCGGCGCGGTTTCGACCGTTTGCCCGCAGTACATCACGTCAATTTTATCCGCCCATTTGCTGAGCATTTGCAGGTCATGGCTGATCAGCAAAATGGTGGTGTTGTTGTTCTGGTTGAGACGCGACAGCAGGCGGAAAATTTGCGCCTGCGTGGTGGGTTCCATCGCGTTCGTTGGTTCATCCGCAATCAGCAGGCGCGGCTGATTGGCCAGCGCGATGGCAATCATCACTTTCTGACATTCGCCGTCGGTCAGCTCGTAAGGGAAGCTGCGCATCGCATCTTTGTGGTCTTTGATCCCGACGCGGTGTAAAAGCTCGATGGCGCGACGCTTGCGCCAGCCAACGCGTTGCCACCAGCGGCCTTTGTAGGTCCAGCCGGGAATGTTCTGCATCAACTGTTTACCCACGCGTTCGGACGGGTCGAGACAGGACTGTGGCTCCTGGAAAATCATCGAGACGTTGTGGCCGACCAGCTTACGCCGCTCACGAGGGGAGAGGCGCAGCAGATCGATATCATCAAACCGCATACGGTCTGCGGTCACGCGCCAGTTGTCTTTCGCCACGCCGCAGATAGCTTTGGCAATCAGGCTTTTTCCTGAGCCGGATTCTCCCACCAGCCCGCGAATTTCCCCCTCCGCGAGGGTGATACTGATGCGATCGACGGCTTTAACCCAGCCTTCACCGGTTTTGAATTCGATGGTGAGGTTGCGGATATCAAGAAGCGGCATTATTGCACCCCCGCGTTAATTGCACGGCGAATACCGTCGCCCAGCAGGTTGATCAGCAGCACGCTTACCATAATGGCCGCACCCGGCAGCATGACCGTCCACGGTGCTACGTAAATTAACTCCAGCGCGTCGCCAAGCATCGCCCCCCATTCGGGCGACGGCAGCTGCGCGCCGAGGTCAAGGAAGCCGAGCGCCGCGATGTCCAGGATCGCCATCGACAGGGCGCGGGTGATCTCGGTGACCAGCCCTGAGGCGATGTTAGGCAGCACGGCAAACCACAGAATGTTGAAGGTCGTCGCGCCGTCCAGACGCGCGGCGACGACATACTCTTTTTCCAGCTCATCATGCACCATGCTGTAAACCGAGCGCACGATGCGCGGCAGGATAGCCAGCCAGACGGCGAACATGGCATGCGACAGATGCGGACCGGCAAAGGCAACAACAATGATCGCCAGCAGCAGGGACGGAATTGACAGCAGCGTATCCAGAATGTGATTAAGCACCGCCGAACGGAGACCATGCGTGGAGCCCGCAAAAATACCGAGCGCCAGCCCGCAGATCGTTGCCGCGAGCGTCACCACAAATGCGCCGCCGACCGTCGGGGCCGCACCGCTCAGCAGGCGGCTCAACACGTCACGTCCGAGATCGTCCGTTCCCAGGAAGAAGGAGACTTCGCCGTAGCGCGACCAGGACGGCGGCAGCAGCTGATAGCCGAGGAACTGCTGATCGATGCCATACGGCGCAAACCACGAGCCAAAGACGCACAGCAATACCAGACCGGCGCAGCCATAAAGGCCGATCATTGCCGTGGTGTCACCATAGAATTTACGCCACACGGTACGCAGCACGCCGGGCGTGCGCTTTTCACTGTATACGTTATCGTAAGGCATACCATTCCTTATGCTTCAATGGGTTAGCCATGGCACCCAGAATATCGGACAACACGTTAACAATAATGACCAGCGAACCAATCACCATCACACCCGCAGAAATAGCGGCATAATCCTGCTGGCGAATGGCGTTAATCAGCCATCGCCCCAGGCCTGGCCAGCTAAAGACCATCTCGGTGATCATGGCCAGCGTCAGCATGGTGGAAAATTGTAATCCCAGGCGCGGAATAACCGGCGGCAGCGCGTTGTGCAGGACGTTGCGGCGCAGTATGGTCAGGCGCGACAGTCCGCGCGTGGCGGCGGCTTTGACATAGTTCTGGTCAAACACCTCGATGGTGCTCAGGCGCATCAGGCGGATCACTTCGGTTGTTGGCGCAACCGCCAGCGTCAGCACAGGCAATACCATATGGCGCAGGGCGCTGACGATCATCTCGTGGCGCCATACGGAATCGGACAGCCACGCGTCAATGATGGCAAATCCCGTCACCGTTTTAACCGTATAGAGCAGATCAAAACGGCCAGAAACCGGAAGCCAGCCCATCGTCAGCGAGAAGAAAAGCGTCAGCAGCAGCGCCAGCCAAAAGACCGGGATGGAGAAGCCGAGCAGGGCGAGGGCACTGATAAACTTATCCTGCCATTTGTTGCGATAAATCCCGGCCAGCATGCCCACGGGGATCCCGACCATCAGGGCAAAACCGAAGGCCAGAATGCACAGTTCCATCGTGGCCGGGAAAACCTCTTTCAACTGATCGGAAATAAGCTGCCCGTTAATGCTGGATACGCCGAAATCCCAGTGCAGCAGCCCGTTAAACCAGAACAGCCAGGCATCCCACAGCGACGACCCCTGGAGCGGGGCGTGGGGCGTGAAATAGCTCAGGCTGAAGCCGACAAAGTTCAGGAAAAAGAGCGTCACCAGCAGCAAAAGGAGCCGACGCAAGGTAAAAATAATCATGGTTTTTTCACCTCTTGTTCTTTTTCACGCGATACGCCGGCGAACGAGGCGTTGCCGAACGGGCTCAGCACCAGGCCCTTAATATCATAACGATAGGCCTGAAGACGCAGGGAAGAGGCCAGCGGCAGCACCGGCAGTTCCTGGGCCAGGATCTTCTGCGCTTCATCATAGGCGTCGATGCGCGAGGCCAGCTGTTGGGAAGACAGCGCTTTTTGCAGCACGGCGTCAAACTCCCGGTTACACCAGTGGGCGTAGTTGGTCTGCGAGTTTATCGCCGCACAGCTTAGCAGCGGCCGGAAGAAGCTGTCCGGGTCGTTACTGTCGGTAGCCCAGCCGGTCAGGGTTAAATCATGATTCATGTCCATCAGGCGCGCCTCCTGGAAACGGCCCTCAACCGGTACGATGATCACTTTGACGCCCACCTGCGCCATATCCGCCTGCAGCAGTTCGGCGGTCTTGAGCGGGCTCGGGTTCCACGCCTGGGAACTGGTTGGCACCCAAAGCTGCAGCGTCAGGTTTTCCGCCCCCAGCGCTTTCAGCTGTTCACGCGCTTTTGCCGGATTGTATTCCGTAATTTTAGCCTCACCGTCGTAGGCCCACGAGGCGCGCGGTAAAATTGAGACGGCGGTTTCCGCCGTGCCGTAGTAGATCGACTGCATCAGGCGCTGGTTGTTAATCGCCAGCGCCAGAGCGTGTCGAACGGCAGGGTTATTCAACGGCGGCTTATCCGTGTTAAAGGCCAGATACGCGATGTTCATCCCCGGGCGTAACGTCAGGCGCAGGCGCGGATCGTCGCGCAAAATCGTGAGCTGGCTGGCCGCGGGCCAGGCAAGCACGTCGCATTCCCCGGTGAGCAGTTTCGACAGACGCCCCGTCCCGCCAGAACCCAAATCGACCACCACCTGCGGCATCAGCGGCGTACCGCGCCAGAAGTGTTCATGGCGTTGCAGACGAATATACTGTCCGGCGCGATATTCGGCCTGCTGGAACGGACCGGTGCCGACCGGCTGGCGATCGAGCAGTTCCTGACGATCTTTTTTCGTCAGCTGAGCCGCGTATTCGGCCGACATGACGGATGCATAGTGGGTCGCCAGATGCCAGAGGAAGGAGGCATCCGGGCGCGTCAGCGTGAATTCAACCGTGCGGTGGTCCAGCTTACGCACGCTTTTCACGGTGTCGGCAAACTGCAGGCTGTCGAAATAGGGGAAGTTGCTGCCGTTAACGTTATGCCACGGGTGATTGCGGTTGAAGATACGCTGGAAGGTAAAGACCACGTCATCCGCGTTCAGCTTGCGCGAGGGGGTAAACCACGGCGTACGCTGGAACGCGACATCATCGCGCAGGTGAAAACGGTAGGTTGCCCCGTTATCCAGCACTTCCCAGCTTTCCGCAAGCTCGGGCACCAGACGGTAGGTGTACGGGTCGACGTCAAGCAGACGATCGTAAAGCTGCGCGGCAAGGGTATCCACGATCAGGCCGCTGCCCGCTTTTTGCGGGTTGAAGGTGTCCACCTGTCCGCTTACGCAATAGACGAAGCCGCTGTCACGAATGTCAGGCTGTTGCGTTTGCCCGGGCGCGGCAAAGGCCAGGCTGCTAAACAGACCAAGTGCAAAAAAGGACGATAAAACCAGACGCATAATTTTTAAGGTTTTTAGGTTCGATCTGCAAAGTGTATCGCACTTACGCCTGCTTCGTAAAAATGTCTATGGTAAGTGCTGATATTGTCAGCGCATTTGATGCTTTTTAAGCAATGCCCTTAACTGATGGTAGGTCAGACCCAGCAGTTCAGCCGCCCGTTTCTGGTTATATTTCGCCGTCTTAAGGCTGTGCTCCAGCAGCTGTTTCTCCTGTTCGTGCTGGAACTGGCGTAAATCGAGAGGCAGAGAGGGGAGATCGCCTGAAGACGCTGGTGCCGGCAGCGGCGTCGCGCTGCGCTGAAAAGGATCGATAATGATGTTGTCCAGCTCGGTCTCGCTGCTGCCGTGGCGATAGACGGAACGCTCCACGACGTTTTTTAGCTCGCGGATATTTCCCGGCCAGTGGTAAGCCAGCAGCGTCTCCCGAGCATAATCGCTGAAGCCGGGGAAGAGCGGCAGTCCGAGCTCGCGGCACATCTGAATCGCAAACTGGTCTGCCAGCAGCATGATGTCGCTTTTGCGCTCGCGCAGCGGAGGAAGCTGAACGACGTCAAAGGCCAGGCGGTCAAGCAGGTCGGCGCGGAATTTCTCCTCCGCCACCATCTCCGGCAGGTTGGCGTTAGTGGCGCACACCAGGCGCACGTTCACCTGCAGCGGCTGGCTACCGCCGACGCGCTCCAGCTCGCCGTACTCAATCACGCGAAGCAGTTTTTCCTGCACCAGCATGGGCGCGGTGGCCAGTTCATCCAGAAACAGCGTACCGCCGTCGGCGCGCTCAAAGCGTCCTGGATGGCGTTTCTGGGCACCGGTAAATGCACCCGCTTCATGGCCGAAGAGCTCGGTGTCGAGCAGGTTTTCATTCAGCGCCGCGCAGTTCAGGGAAATGAAGGGGCCGTCCCAGCGCCCGGATAAATAGTGCAGACGGTTGGCGATGAGTTCCTTACCCGTACCGCGCTCGCCGATGATTAGCACCGGTTTGTTAAGCGGCGCAAGGCGAGAGACCTGTTCCAGCACTTCGAGAAAGCTGTTTGCTTCGCCGAGTAAATTGTCTTTGTATCCAGGCATGATGAAATTAACCACTCCTTAGCGATATTCACCAGGAAAGAGTAATCCTTCATTGCATAAAAATCAATCAGGCTCAGTGAAATCAATAAGATAAAAAGTTGGCATGATGTTTGTATTATCAGTACAGCAGGGCATAGCCCGATAACAGAACTATGAGGATTAGATTATGGGTATTTTTTCTCGTTTTGCCGACATCGTGAACGCCAACATCAACTCACTGCTTGAGAAAGCGGAAGATCCGCAGAAGCTGGTGCGTCTGATGATTCAGGAGATGGAAGACACGCTGGTTGAAGTGCGTTCCACCTCCGCCCGCGCGCTGGCGGAGAAAAAACAGCTTACGCGTCGCATTGAACAGGCTACCGCTCAGCTGAACGAATGGCAGGAAAAAGCGGAACTGGCGCTGCGCAAAGACAAAGAAGATCTGGCCCGTGCGGCGCTGATCGAAAAACAGAAGCTGGCTGATATGGTCGCGACGCTTGAGCATGAAGTGACGCTGGTGGACGACACGCTCACCCGTATGAAGAAAGAGATTGGCGAGCTGGAAAACAAGCTGAGCGAGACCCGTGCGCGTCAGCAGGCGCTGACCCTGCGTCACCAGGCTGCGAGCTCCTCCCGCGACGTGCGTCGTCAGCTGGACAGCGGTAAGCTGGATGAAGCGATGGCCCGTTTTGAATCGTTTGAACGTCGTATCGATCAGATGGAAGCTGAAGCCGAAAGCCACGGCATCGGTAAGCCGAAGTCGCTGGATCAACAGTTCGCCGACCTGAAGGCTGATGATGAAATCAGCGAGCAGCTGGCGGCACTGAAAGCCAAAATGAAGCAAGACAACCAATAATAATTCCTGCGGCACCTGATCGTGCCGCATCGTAAGACAAGGAGTACACATGAGCGCGCTTTTTCTGGCCATTCCCCTGACAATTTTCGTGCTGTTCGTTTTGCCGATTTGGCTGTGGCTACACTATAGCAACCGTTCTTCACGGGGCGAACTTTCCCAGAGTGAACAACAGCGTCTGGTACAGCTCTCCGATGAAGCGAACAAAATGCGCGAACGCATTCAGGCGCTGGAAGCCATCCTGGATGCTGAACATCCAAACTGGAGGGACCGTTAATGTCTGGACTGAATCTGAACAAAAAGCTGTGGCGAATTCCACAGCAGGGCATGGTGCGCGGCGTCTGTGCCGGGCTGGCGCATTATCTTGACGTCCCGGTTAAGCTGGTACGCGTGGTGACGGTGCTGTCGATCTTCTTTGGTCTGGCATTTATCACCCTGGTAGCTTACATCGTGCTGTCGTTTGTTCTTGACCCGATGCCGGAAGGAGAGCTGGCTGCGGAGGGTGCCCCAACCAGCAGCGATCTTCTTAATGCGGTTGATGCGCAACTCGCCGCCGGTGAGAAGCGGTTACGGGAAATGGAACGCTATGTCACGTCGGATACCTTTACGCTGAGAAGTCGTTTTCGTCAGCTTTAAGAGAGAGATGAGATGAAACAACACTGGCAACAGGCCGGTCAGAAGGTAAAACCCGGCCTGAAAATCGCAGGTAAACTGGTCCTGCTGACCGCGTTACGGTTCGGCCCGGCAGGCGTGGCGGGCTGGGCGATCAAATCCGTTGCCCGCAAGCCGATCAGAATGGTGCTGGCCGTGGCGCTCGAACCGCTGTTGCAAAAGGTGGCAAAACGGCTTTCTCGCCGCTACTTATCCCAATAATTCCCGCTGGCGCTAGTCCTTTCCCTGACGGGCGAGGGACTGGCGATAGCTCACCGCATTTCCTCTTTACCCGTTCTTTCTTTGCGGCAGCTCACAATATTGTGCTGAGCTGCTTTGCAATCACCTTTTTCACCTCCCCGGTCCGTTGACAGATATTTTTCATGGGAGTAGATTGCCACTTCGTGGGATCGCTACCATGGAAAATGAAATGAATCCAAAAATTAAAGAGCTCATTAATCTTGTTTACGGGGAAACGTTTTCTGAAGCCCATTTGAATGTGCTGCTGGAAAATATCGGAAAGGCCGCCTCTGTTATTACAGAAAAACGTAAAACGGGCTGGGATGAAAAAGATGTCGTTCTGATAACCTATGCCGACCAGTTTTCAGCGAAAGGGGAGAAAGCACTCCCTGTTTTTACACGTTTTTATAACAAATGGCTTTCTCGTTCTTTTTCTCATGTCCATCTTTTGCCTTTTTATCCATGGTCTTCTGACGACGGATTTTCTGTTATTGATTATCATGAGGTTGCACCTGAAACCGGAACATGGCGAGACGTTGCCGAATTAAAACAGTCAGCCAGTTTAATGTTTGATTTCGTATGCAACCATATGTCAGCCAAAAGCAAATGGTTCGCTAATTACCTGAAGCAAACGCCAGGGTATGACGATTTCTTTATTTCTGTCGATCCTGAAACAGACTTATCCGCGGTGACGCGTCCGCGTGCCTTGCCGCTTCTTACGCCTTTCACACTGCATGATGGCAGCGTGCGATACCTGTGGACTACCTTCAGCGAGGACCAGGTTGATCTCAACTTCGCCTCCCCGCAGGTGCTGATTGTGATGGTCGACGTGCTGCTGCATTACCTGATTGAAGGGGCGCGATACATTCGTCTGGATGCTGTGGGCTTCATGTGGAAAATACCCGGAACAACCTGCATCCATCTTAAGCAAACCCATCAGCTCATCCAGCTTTTCCGCGCCATTACCGAGGCTGTTGCTCCGGGCACGGTGATTATCACCGAGACGAATGTTCCGCATAAAGATAACGTTGCTTACTTTGGTGACGGTGAAAATGAAGCGCAGATGGTTTATCAATTCTCTTTGCCGCCGCTGGTGCTGCACGCGGTGCATTCTCAGGACGTCCGTACGCTGAGCCAGTGGGCGGCGTCGCTTGCGTTACCTTCGACAAAAACGACTTGGTTCAATTTCCTGGCCTCACATGATGGCATTGGTCTCAACCCATTACGCGGAATATTACCTGAGTCGGAGATCCTCTCGCTTGTAGAAAAGCTTCAGACCGAAGGTGCGTTGGTTAACTGGAAAAATAACCCGGATGGCACACGAAGCCCGTATGAAATTAATGTGACCTATCTGGATGCTTTGAGTACGCGAGAAAGTCATGATAGCGAACGCATTGCCCGGTTTATTCTGGCGCATGCCGTCCTCTTAAGCTTCCCCGGCGTGCCTGCTGTTTATATCCAGAGTATTCTCGGCTCCCGTAATGATTATGCAGGTGTTAAACGTCTGGGATATAACCGTGCGATAAATCGCGAGAAATATACCGCAGGACAAATTGATAGTGCGCTTGAAGGGCTTTGTTGAATAAATCAGATTTCGGGTAAGTCTCCCCCGTAGCGGGTTGTGTTTTCAGGCAATACGCACGCTTTCAGGCATACCTGCTTTCGT
>NZ_CDRQYH010000102.1:0-11165 GCF_977039595.1 Enterobacter sp. | reverse complement strand
AGGTGGCGTATATTACGCTTTCCTCTTTCAGAGTCAACCCGTTATTTCAGGATTTTTTCTCTTCAACCGACCGGGTTGTTTGTGAAGTGATTCACATCCGCCGTGTCGATGGAGGCGCATTATAGGGATCCCATTTTTTAGCACAAGTATTTTTTAGATCTTTTTGTCCGACTGCTGATTTTCCGCGCTTTTCGCTGAAATCCCGCCCGATCTGCTTAAATATTGACGTATTTTGCCTTGCCTCGATCCATTAATACGATCAAAGTCTTCTGTATAGCGCTCATTGTTAGAGGTAGATATGCCCGCAGTATTACGTTCTTATAAAGATCTGTTCCCCCAAAAAGGCGATCGCGTGATGATCGATGCCAGCAGCGTGGTGATTGGTGATGTCCGAATGGCCGACGATGTCAGTATCTGGCCACTCGTCGCCATCAGGGGTGATGTTAACTATGTGTCGATTGGTGCACGTACCAATATTCAGGACGGTAGCGTCCTGCACGTCACGCACAAATCCTCCTATAACCCGGAAGGTAATCCCCTCATCATTGGAGAAGAGGTTACCGTCGGCCATAAAGTGATGCTTCACGGCTGCACTATCGGAAATCGCGTACTTGTTGGCATGGGGTCGATTTTGCTGGATGGTGTCATAGTAGAAGATGACGTGATGATTGGAGCCGGTAGCCTGGTCCCGCAGAACAAACGGCTGGAGAGCGGCTATCTTTATCTGGGAAGTCCGGTAAAACAGATCCGCCCCCTTAAGGAGGCAGAGATCGAAGGATTAAAATACTCGGCGAAAAACTACGTAAAATGGAAAAATGATTATTTGGATCAGGATAGCCAAACCCAACCCTGATCGTCTTCCTGCTCTTCGCGGATTAAATCGCTGGCTTCCTCTTCCAGATCCCAGCGATTTTCGCAAAATACCGCTATCGGATCTGAACCGCCAAAACGACGCAACAGCGTTTCCCCATGAATGGCACAGGTCAGTTGCATGCCGTGTACCAGAACCGGGAAACAGACCGCTTGCTTACTTTCATCCCAGCTCTCTCTGTCCGGAAAATGAATAGCCTGATTCACGCCGAAAGCTCCTGCTTTAACTTTTCAATGACCGGCTCGACTGCAGGCAACACCCCGTGCCAGAGAAGCACCGCATGCGCAGCCTGCCCCACCAGCATGCCGAGTCCATCGGCTAACTTTTTCGCACCGTGTTGTTCACACCAGTAAAGGAAAGGCGTCTTCCCTTTCTGATAAAACATGTCATAGAAATACATATGCGCACTGACCAGCGAAGCGGGGATCGCCGGGATCTCACCACTAATGCCGCTGGATGTGGCATTAATGACAAGATCGAACTCACGATCGGCAAGATCGTCAAGAGCTGCCGCGCTCACGCTGCCGGTATGCGCAAACAACGCCGCCAGCGCTTCTGCCCGGGAAAAGGTTCTGTTAGTAACGGTCACCGAACAGTCCAGTGAAAGCAGAGGCAACAGAACGCCCCGCGATGCGCCACCCGCGCCAATCAGCAGGATCCGGAATCCGGGCTTGATAAAGGAGAGTCTTTCCAGATCGCTGAGTAAACCAATTCCGTCGGTGTTGTCACCCAAAAGGCGTCCATCCTCAAGCCGTTTTAGAGTATTGACTGCACCAGCCAGTGAAGCCCGCTCGGTTAGCTCATCCGCACGTTCGAAGGCTTCCTCTTTAAAAGGCACCGTCACATTCGCGCCTTTGCCCCCCGCGGTGAAAAAGGCCTCCAGCGTTGGGATAAAAGCATCCACTGGCGCCAGTATGCGACCGTAGGGATGATCAATCTCCAGCTGCTCCGCGAATTGCTGATGGATCAACGGTGACTTGCTGTGTGCAATGGGATTGCCAAAAACAGCATAGGTTTCCATGAGATTACCCCTGGCGAAAACGTTCGCCGGTCAAAGCGTCGCGAATTTCAGACGGATTCAGGCGCCCTCCCGTTTCACCGACAGCAACAGGGAAGTCATTCCCGAACTGCGCCAGCACTTCTTCGGTTGTCCGACAAGGCGGCAATCCGGTCAGGTTAGCACTTGTTGAGACTAGCGGTTTACCAAATGCCAGACAAAGCTCAACCACCAGCGGATGGTCAGTTACGCGAACGGCGAGGGAATCAAAGCGTCCGGTTAACCAACGCGGGGTTGTCGGCTGCGCCGGGAAGACGAAGGTCACCGGTCCCGGCCACGCGGAGAAGATAGTCTCGCGCTGCGCCGGCGTAAGCATGGAGTCGTCGATATAAGGTTTAAGCTGCTCGTAATTCGCAGCGATCAAAATCAGTCCTTTCTCGACGGGTCTTTGTTTCAGGGCAAGCAGACGGCTCACAGCCGTCTCGCTGTCAGGATCGCAACCGACCCCAAAAACAGCTTCAGTTGGATAGGCGATGACTTCTTCATTTTTCAGTACGTCCACAGCATGCGCAATGGAGCCTGATGGCAGGTTATTATTCACTATTTTGATCCGCCGTAACCGGCTTTCCACATTGTTTACTGGCGCAGAAGCGTTTCATGCCTTGCGCGGTTTTCTTCTCTATCAGTAGCGGATAATTGCAATGAGGGCAGGTTCCCGCTACTGGTTTAAAATTGATGACGAACTGGCATTCAGGGTAGCGATCGCACGAATGGAAGGTCTTACCATAACGGGAACGGCGCTGTACCAGCTGACCGCGCTGACACTGAGGACACGCAATTGCCGTTTCATCAGGCTTATCAATTTGTTCCGTATGCTCACATTCTGGATAGCGGCTACATCCAATAAACATGCCGAAACGCCCCTGCCGCAGGGCTAATTCACCACCGCACACGGGACAATACTGACCCTCCAGAATTTTAACGATATGTCCATCCGCCTGGCTTTTCAGAGGACGAACATAATCACATTCCGGATAGTGTGAACAACCGAGAAACGGGCCGTGTTTCCCGGACCGAATAACAAGTTCAGCCCCGCACTGCGGGCAGGGCTCGTTTTTATGCACCGTGAATAGTGCTGATTTGGCCATAACAACTCTTGGTGCTGCACATTGAATTAGTGCAGCATACCTTCATTCACTTCAAAGAGTAATTCTTCCATTTGCTGATAGGCATTTTCACAGCCCGGGATATTAAACAGAACCATCAGGATCACCCATTTGAGATCTTCCAGTTCGAATTCTGCTGTATCCAGCGCCATGACGCGCTCTATCACCATTTCTCTCGTTTCGAGGTTCAGCACCTGAATCTGCTCAAGGAATAAGATGAATCCCCGGCAGCTGGCGTCCAGCCTTTCACACTCTTCTGCGGTATAAATGCGTACTGACAATGGATCAGAAGCAAGCTGCATCGGTTCGGCCAGGCCTTCCTGATAATCAGCCAGTTTTTCCAGCCACATCAACGCATTATAGATGTCTTCCCGCTCAAACCCCGCATCGGTAAGATCCTGTGTCAATTTGTCCTGATCCACTCGCATTTCTGCTTCGTTATGGATGTAAGTCTCAAACAAATACATCAGTACGTCGAACATGGCATGCCCTCCTTAATCGGACATAGCCGCCGGGTACAGCTGCGATCCACCCTGCTAACTCCAGTTCGAGTAGCTGTGCTACCGTTACTGGCACAGGTTGGCCGGCACGTTCAGCGACAACGTCAACAGGTGTTACCTCATCTCCTACGTTAGCCAGGAGCTTGGGAAATGGCAATGCCACCTTTCCCTGATCTGATGAATATTGTCGCTTTTCGGGATCTTCCTGTAGCCATTGCAATCCATATTGCAAATTTTCAAGAATATCCCCTACTTCCGTTACCGGTGTGGCCCCTTGTTTAATCAGCCAGTGGGGCCCCTCGCATCCGGGGTTACCTATCGGGCCGGGCAAGGCAAAGACCTCTCTCCCCTGTTCAAGCGCGCATCGTGCCGTGACCAGCGAACCGCTTCGCCGCGCAGCTTCAACTACCAGCACGCCTTTGCTAAGCCCGCTGATAATTCGATTACGACGCGGAAAGTTTGCCGGCCTGGGCTGCGCGGAAAGCGGAAACTCAGAGACTATCGCGCCGTCAGATTCAATAAGCCGCATCGCCAATGCCTGATGTCGGCGTGGATAAATGCTAAAAAGACCGTTCCCCAGCACCGCGACACTTTGTCCTTTAGCTGACAGCGCCGCGCTGTGGGCAACGCCGTCAATACCACAGGCCAGCCCGCTGGTAATCGTGAAACCACTTTGTGTAAGCTGTTCGCACAGGATTTTCCCCCATCGCTCGCCGTACCATGACGGCGCACGACTGCCTACCACCGCCAGCTGAACGGTATTAAGCGTCTCTGGGTTACCTTTTATGAATAATGCACCGGGATAATCAGGGATCGTGCGAAGCAAAGGGGGATAAAGGGGATGGTTGGCCGTTAATAAATGATGCCCCGGCTGCTCAAGCCATAGCAGGCTACGTTCCAGCTCACTCTCATTGAACGCAAAGAACCGTTCAGCCTGCTTTGCTGTCAGTCCAGCATTTCTTAAGACAAGCGTGTCGATGCCTTCCTGCTTCTGCAGTCGTGCAGCCGCTTCCAGCATTACATCACCACACAGAGACCCTGTGTGTATTAGCCGTAGCCATATCTCGGTCAACGTCATCCTTTCCCCTGCCATAAGCGGCCTCCGCAATCATTGCGATTGGTCACTGATGCTGTCAATCGATGGGGGATTTGTCTAGAATAGAGGTAGTATTCTTATCAACTCCTGAACACGACTCTGGAAATTTATGGCAGTTTTGCAAGTGTTACATATTCCGGACGAGCGCCTTCGCATCGTCGCTGAACCGGTCAAAGAAGTGAATGCAGAAATCCAGCGTATCGTTGATGATATGTTCGATACCATGTACGCCGAAGAAGGCATTGGTCTGGCGGCGACGCAGGTAGACATTCATAAGCGTATTATCGTGATTGATGTTTCTGAAAATCGCGATGGCCGCCTGGTGCTGATCAACCCTGAGCTGCTCGAAAAGAGTGGCGAAACCGGTATTGAGGAAGGCTGTCTGTCTATTCCTGAACAGCGTGCGTTAGTGCCGCGAGCTGAAAAGGTGAAAATTCGCGCCCTGGATCGTGACGGTAATCCGTTCGAACTGGAAGCAGATGACCTGCTGGCGATTTGTATTCAGCATGAGATGGATCACCTTGTCGGTAAACTGTTTATCGATTACCTCTCACCGCTGAAACAGCAGCGTATTCGTCAGAAAGTAGAAAAACTGGATCGTTTGCGTTCTCGCGCATAACGCCCCCCGGATACAAGGATCATCGTGTCTAAAACACTACGAATTATCTTCGCGGGAACCCCTGATTTTGCAGCGCGTCATCTTGACGCGCTGTTATCTTCCGGTCACAAGGTTGTTGGCGTCTTTACCCAGCCGGACCGTCCTGCTGGTCGCGGCAAAAAAATGATGCCCAGCCCGGTAAAAGTGCTGGCAGAAGAGCATGGGCTACCCGTTTTCCAGCCCGTATCGTTACGCTCCCAGGAAAATCAGCAGCTGGTCGCTGACCTGAAAGCCGACGTAATGGTGGTGGTGGCTTACGGTTTAATCCTGCCAAAAGCTGTGCTCGATATGCCTCGCCTGGGTTGCATCAACGTGCATGGGTCTTTGCTCCCGCGCTGGCGTGGTGCTGCACCTATTCAGCGCTCGCTGTGGGCAGGTGATGCCGAAACGGGCGTTACCATTATGAAGATGGACGTAGGTTTAGACACCGGCGATATGCTGTATAAACTGGCCTGCCCCATTACGTCAGACGATACCAGCGCCACGCTGTATGACAAACTGGCAGACCTCGGTCCACAAGGGCTTATCGAGACGCTCCAGCAGCTTGCTGACAATACGGCGAAACCGGAAGTTCAGGATGACGCGCTGGTGACTTATGCCGAAAAGCTGAGCAAAGAAGAAGCGCGGATCGACTGGTCCCTGTCGGCCGCTCAGCTTGAACGCTGCATTCGCGCTTTCAATCCGTGGCCGATGAGCTGGATAGAGATTGATGAGCAGCCGGTGAAAGTGTGGAAAGCCTCCGTCATTAGCGGTACTACTACGGCTGAACCCGGTACGATTGTTGACGCCAACAAGAACGGCATCCAGGTGGCGACTGGGCAAGGGATATTGAATCTTGAATCGCTCCAACCGGCCGGTAAGAAAGCCATGAGCGCTCAGGATCTGTTAAATTCCCGTCGCGAATGGTTTATCCCGGGCAACCGTCTTGCCTGAGCAAATTTATTCTTAAGGCCCGGTGTTTCCGGGCATTTTTATTTTTACGGTTATGAAAAAACAAAATCTACGCAGTATGGCGGCTCAGGCCGTCGAGCAGGTTATTGAGCAGGGCCAGTCATTGAGCAATGTCCTGCCTCCCCTGCAGCAAAAAGTCTCTGATAAGGATAAAGCCCTGCTTCAGGAGCTTTGCTTTGGCGTCCTGCGCACGCTTTCTCAACTTGAGTGGTTGATTAATAAGCTGATGTCACGCCCAATGACAGGCAAACAGCGCACCGTACACTATTTGATTATGGTGGGTTTTTATCAGCTTCTTCATACCCGCATCCCACCCCATGCCGCGCTGGCGGAGACGGTGGAAGGTGCCGTTGCGATTAAACGTCCTCAGCTGAAAGGGCTGATCAACGGCGTACTGCGTCAGTTCCAGAGACAGCAGGAAGAGCTTCTGGCTGAATTTGCCCAAAGCGAAGCGCGCTTCCTGCATCCGGACTGGCTGTTGAAGCGCCTGAAAAAAGCTTATCCGCAGCAATGGCAGGACATTGCCGATGCTAACAACCAGCGTCCACCAATGTGGTTACGCGTGAATCGTAATCACCACACCCGTGACGCATGGCTGGCATTACTTGAAGAAGCTGGAATGAGCGGCTTCACCCATGACGCATACCCTGATGCCGTGCGCTTAGCATCGCCTGCACTGGTACATGCACTGCCCGGCTTTGAAGACGGTTGGGTAACTGTACAGGATGCCTCGGCTCAGGGTTGCATGACCTGGCTTGAACCCCAAAACGGTGAGCAGATCCTCGATCTCTGCGCCGCACCAGGGGGCAAAACGACGCATATTCTTGAAGTGGCTCCGCAGGCCAGCGTGATGGCAGTGGACGTTGATGAGCAGCGTCTTTCACGCGTCTACGACAACCTCAAGCGCCTGGGCATGAAGGCACAGGTTAAGCAAGGCGATGGACGCAAACCAGCAGAATGGTGTGGCGAAACACAATTCGATCGCATTTTGCTGGATGCCCCCTGCTCTGCCACCGGCGTGATTCGTCGTCATCCTGATATCAAGTGGCTGCGTCGCGATCGTGATATTAACGAGCTTGCCCAACTGCAATCCGACATTCTCGACGCCATCTGGCCACATCTTAAACCCGGCGGCACGCTGGTCTATGCGACCTGCTCAGTGCTGCCGGAAGAAAACAGTCAGCAAATCGCGGCCTTCCTTAAACGTACCCCGGATGCAGCGCTGCGCGATACGGGAACGCCTGAATGCCCGGGTCAGCAGAATCTGCCGGGTGCAGAAGAGGGTGATGGCTTCTTTTACGCTAAGCTAATCAAAGAGTGATGTTGAGAACAGGTCACGAGATATGAAGATTATCATTCTGGGCGCAGGACAGGTTGGCGGAACGCTGGCGGAAAACCTGGTTGGGGAAAACAACGACATCACCATAGTTGATACCAACGGCGATCGCCTGCGTGTTTTACAGGACAAATTTGACCTGCGGGTGGTGCAGGGTCATGGTTCGCACCCACGTGTTCTTCGTGAGGCAGGCGCCGACGATGCCGACATGCTGGTTGCGGTAACCAGTTCTGATGAAACTAATATGGTGGCCTGTCAGGTGGCCTACTCGCTTTTCAACACGCCAAACCGAATTGCGCGTATTCGCTCTCCGGACTATGTTCGCGATGCTGAAAAACTGTTTAATTCCGAAGCGGTCCCCATCGACCACCTTATCGCGCCAGAACAGCTGGTTATCGACAATATCTACCGCCTGATCGAATATCCGGGTGCCCTGCAGGTGGTAAACTTTGCCGAGGGCAAAGTGAGTCTGGCAGTGGTTAAGGCCTATTACGGCGGGCCATTGATCGGCAATGCGCTTTCCACCATGCGCGAGCACATGCCGCATATCGATACGCGCGTCGCAGCCATTTTCCGTCACGACAGACCCATTCGCCCGCAGGGCTCCACGATTGTCGAAGCCGGTGATGAGGTCTTCTTTATTGCGGCCTCACAGCATATTCGTGCGGTGATGAGTGAATTACAGCGTCTCGAAAAACCCTATAAACGCATTATGCTGGTCGGCGGCGGCAATATCGGTGCAGGTCTGGCACATCGGTTAGAAAAAGATTACAGCGTGAAGTTGATCGAGCGCGATCAACAGCGTGCTGCTGAACTGGCGGAAAAACTTCAAAATACGATCGTATTTTATGGTGATGCGTCCGATCAGGAGCTACTGGCTGAAGAGCATATTGATCAAGTCGATCTCTTTATTGCCGTCACCAACGATGACGAGGCAAATATAATGTCCGCCATGCTCGCGAAGCGCATGGGGGCAAAAAAAGTCATGGTGCTTATCCAGCGCAAGGCGTATGTCGATCTGGTTCAGGGCAGCGTTATTGATATTGCCATTTCGCCTCAGCAGGCAACAATTTCAGCGCTTCTGAGCCATGTTCGTAAAGCGGATATTGTCGGTGTGTCATCGCTCCGCCGTGGCGTGGCGGAAGCCATTGAAGCTGTTGCTCACGGAGATGAAACCACTTCACGCGTCGTGGGCCGGTCAATCGATGAAATTAAGCTTCCACCAGGCACGATCATCGGCGCCGTTGTGCGCGGGGATGATGTCATGATTGCCAATGATAATTTACGAATTGAGCAAGGCGATCACGTTATTATGTTCCTTACCGATAAAAAGTTTATTACCGACGTCGAACGTTTATTCCAGCCAAGTCCATTCTTCCTTTAAAGAATTGGGTGCTCCAGAAAGAGCACCCTTACTTTATCCTTTTCATTTTTGTGCCTTTTATTTTTTATAATGTTTAATTATCCCGAATGGCAATTGGCTAATCATTTGTTAAACTTAAACTCGTCAGCTGGCACAAGGAGAGAACAATGAGTTTTATTAAAGAATTTCGCGAATTTGCGATGCGCGGGAACGTGGTGGATTTAGCTGTGGGTGTCATTATTGGTGCGGCATTCGGCAAGATTGTTTCATCATTAGTGGCCGACATTATCATGCCACCTTTAGGGTTGTTAATCGGGGGCATAGATTTCAAACAGTTCGCTTTCACGCTGCGTGAAGCACAGGGTGATGTGCCGGCGGTCGTGATGCACTACGGCGTATTCATTCAGAACGTATTTGATTTTGTGATTGTCGCGTTTGCCATTTTTATGGCTATCAAGCTGATCAACAGGCTCAATCGTAAGAAAGAAGAGCCAGCTGCAGCACCTGCACCAACGAAAGAAGAAGTGCTGCTGAGTGAGATCCGCGATCTGTTAAAAGAGCAGAACAACCGCGTTTAATCAAAAGCTTAAAGCAGGAAGGCCAGTGGTAAATAAGCGATTCGCTTGCTTGCCACTGGCCTCCCAGTTACCCCGTTTTTCATGCTTGTCTTTACGCAGATAACTTCCTTTCCCTTTTTTATTCTTCTCAACGCGCTGTCTGAATAGCGGGTCGTGAAGTAGTGCCTCAATGGCATTGTCTTTGATCTGACCTTTCGTATGCTGATAGCGGCTCATAAATTCTCCTGAGCTTGGTTTATGACGACGGGAGTCTAGACCCGGATGAACTAAAAATCAACAGCCCTGCGTTTCTCCACTGGCTCCCTGTTCAAGGGCTTCCAGAATGGAACAATAAATACTGCTGTGGGCCGTACCGCAGCAGGCATCATTCAGCCTTTGCAGGGAGCGCTGCATGGTCTGCAGCTCCTGAATGCGTGCTTCCACTTCATCCAGACGGGCCTGCACAATGCTTTTAGACTCCTGGCAGGTGTGATGTGCCGGATCGATGCGGATCGATAAAAGTTCGCGGATCGAGTCTAATGTGAAACCGAGCTGGCGCGCATAACGAATAAACCGCAGGCGCTGCAGATCGTTATCGGTATAAAGTCGAAAGCCACCTTCAGTACGAACTTCATGATCAATCATCTGCTGCTTTTCGTAATATCGGATGGTATCCGGCGTGACGTTAGCGAGCTTCGCAAGTTCACCGATACGGTACATAGCTACTCCTCATTTAATTTCTGCATCAATCTTTCACCGTATTCACCGTGCAGAAAGTCAGTGTTCATTCCTGCCTGGCGAAGCTTGAGTTCAAGCAGGGCGAGACGACTGCTAAGTTCAGAATGTCGCGGATCGTCCTGACGGATGCCTTTAAGCAGATCGGCCAGTTCAACAGCCTCTCTGCGCTGTTCAAGCTCCAAAGGGAGACAGCCTGCATTTTTCAGTAAACGGTATCCAGCCCGTAATTCAGGCGAGATGTGGGAATCGTCTTCAAGCACAAGAGGTTCGCCGCTTCCTGGAAGATCGTCGAATTCGCCTTTTTTTTGGGCATCACAAATATGGCGTTCTGCCCACTGGTCGAGCAACCACATTACCAGCTCCAGGGATGAACAGAATTGATACAGACATTGTAGAGAAGTGGGGATTTCACGGATATAAAAAAACCCGCCGGAGCGGGTTTTTTTACGTTACTGCAGATTACTCTGCAGCAGCTTCTGCTTTCTCTGAACGATCAACCAGCTCGATGTAAGCCATCGGCGCGTTGTCGCCTGCACGGAAACCACACTTCAGAATGCGAGTGTAACCACCGGCACGGCTCGCGAAACGCGGGCCCAGTTCGTTAAACAGTTTTGCCACGATCTCGTTATCACGAGTACGGGCGAATGCCAGACGACGATTAGCAACGCTGTCAGTCTTGGCAAGAGTAATCAGCGGCTCAACTACGCGACGCAGCTCTTTCGCTTTAGGCAGGGTCGTCTTGATGATCTCATGACGAACCAGTGAACCTGCCATGTTGCGGAACATAGCCTGGCGATGGCTGCTGTTGCGGTTCAGTTGACGACCACTCTTACGATGGCGCATGACCTTATCCTTCTCAGTAAAACCTTAACCTGTGATCCGGTTACTCGTCAGCAATGCTTGCCGGTGGCCAGTTTTCCAGGCGCATGCCC
>NZ_CDRQYH010000101.1:0-11349 GCF_977039595.1 Enterobacter sp. | reverse complement strand
CCGGCGGTTTCCGTAATTATGGTTATCACTTTAAGGATGAACACGGCGCCAGAGACGGCAGCGCTAATATGCAGCGCTACAAAATTCAGCCTGACTGGGATATAAAATTAACCGACGACTGGCGTTTTGGCGGCTGGTTTGCCATGTATCAGTTTGCTAACGATCTGGAAAAAACCGGCTATTCAGACAGCCGCGTCGAAACCGAAACGGGCTTTACCTGGACCATTAACGACACCTTTGCCGCTAAAGTGAATTACTATTTAGAACGCGGGTTCAACATGGACGGTTCCCGTAATAACGGAGAATTCTCCACCCAGGAAATTCGTGCCTATCTGCCTATTTCGTTAGGCCAGACCACCTTAACGCCTTACACACGACTGGGGCTCGATCGCTGGTCGAACTGGGACTGGCGGGACGATCCCGAGCGTGAAGGACATAATTTCAACCGCGTGGGTATGCAGTACGCCTATGACTTCATTAACGGTTTATCCATGACGCTTGAATACGCCTATGAATGGGAAAACCATGACGAGGGTAAAAACGACCGCTTCCACTATGCGGGCGTTGGGGTAAATTACGCTTTCTGATCGTGTGTCTTCCAGGGGCTAACTGCCCCTGGTTTTAGCGCAGCGAGGCCGCCAGTATAAAATGGGTATCAACCAGCACTTTTTGCGGGGCGGGATGACCTGCAATACGCCTGAAAAGTAGATCGCAGCTCTCTTCCCCCAGCTTTCGGGTGGGGATATCAAACCCGCCAGGTGCGGGTGTTAAAATGAGAGACAGCATCGGGTCACTGTATCCGGCTATCACCACCTGCTCTGGAATCATCAGATTCAACTCATCCGCCGCACGATAGAGGCTTAGCAACTTCATGCTGTCGGTAGCAAATACCGCATCGGGCGGCGTGGATGAAGACAACAGCTCCAGAGCCGCAGTAAGCGCGCTCTCATGGGTATAACCGCCATCCCTGATCCAGTCCGGGTTAAGGGCAATATGGTGCTTTTCCAGGCTGGCTTTATAGCCCGCAAGACGATCGATCGAAACATGATAATCAAGCGGGGCATGCAGACAGGCAATTTTACGGCGTCCGTTTTTAATAAAGGTTTCGGTCAGCGTGGCGCTGTCATGGAAATTATCTGTGTCGACGGAATAGATATTTTGATACTCCCCTTCCACTTTGCCGATAACCACTACCGGTACGCCATACTCATCCAGCGTGGTGAAAAAGGATTCATTTGCCGGTGAGCTCAGCATAATGATCCCTTTGATCATCTTTTGTTTAATTTTACTCACGCATTTCAGCAGATCGTCCTCGCTGCTTTTTGAGGTTTGTAAAATAACGTCAAATCCTTCTTCTTCCGCTTTTGCCGTAATGGCATGAAGGATATCGGAGAAAAAGGGATTACCGGCAGTGGTTTTGGTTGAACGGGTCGAAATAACCATGATGGCATCAAAGCCTGAAGAGGTCAGGGCACGGGCCAGTTTGTTGGGCTGATAATTTAATTCGTCAATCGCCTTCAGCACTTTTTCACGCGCTTCGGGAGAAATATTCGTTTGTTTATTCAGAACGCGGGAAACGGTTGATTTCGATACGCCCGCAACCCGTGCGATATCATAGATGGTGGGTGACATACACCTTACTCACTCCGGACTGACAGCAATGCCGTTCATCTTACTGGAGAGAAAACGGCAATAGCAATAAATAAGAATTGATAATCAACGATCTGCCCCCATTTATTGTATTCTGAAGCCATGCATTCAAGGCTTCCGGGCAACGAAGGACGGTGATGAAGCGACTTAAAAACGAAATTAATTCACTGGTTAACCGTGGCGTTGACCGTCATCTTCGACTGGCGGTAACAGGATTGAGCCGCAGCGGTAAGACGGCGTTTATCACTGCGATGGTAAACCAGCTCATGAACCTGCATGCCGGGGCGCGTCTGCCGTTGCTCAGCGCGGTGCGGGAAGAACGTCTGCTGGGCGTGAAGCGCGTCCCTCAGCGCGATTTTGGTATTCCTCGTTTTACCTATGACGAAGGGCTGGCGCAGCTGTATGGCGATCCGCCCGCGTGGCCGACCCCGACGCGAGGGGTCAGTGAAATTCGTCTTGCGCTGCGTTTTCGCTCGAATGAATCCCTGATGCGCCACTTCAAGGATACTTCCACGTTGTACCTTGAAATCGTCGATTATCCCGGCGAATGGCTGCTCGACCTGCCGATGCTGGCGCAGGATTACCTCAGCTGGTCCCGCCAGATGACGGGCTTGTTGCAGGGGCAACGCGCAGGGTGGTCGGCCAAATGGCGACAGCTTTGCGAAGGACTGGGCCCGCTTGCGCCAGCAGATGAAAACCGTCTTGCGGCCATTGCCGACGCATGGACGGCGTATTTGCACCAGTGTAAACAGGAAGGATTGCACTTCATTCAGCCGGGTCGCTTTGTTCTGCCGGGTGATTTAGCGGGCGCACCTGCGCTTCAGTTCTTCCCCTGGCCGGATGTGGATGGGGTGGGTGAGTCGACGCTGGCGCAGGCTGATAAGCACACGAACGCCGGGATGCTCCGCGAGCGTTACAATTACTACTGTGAAAAAGTGGTCAAGGGATTCTATAAAAACCACTTCTTGCGATTTGATCGTCAGATTGTGCTGGTGGATTGCCTGCAGCCTCTCAACAGCGGGCCGCAGGCCTTCAACGATATGCGCCTGGCGCTGACGCAGCTGATGCAAAGTTTTCACTACGGGCAGCGGACGCTGTTCCGTCGTCTTTTCTCACCGGTGATCGACAAACTGCTCTTTGCGGCCACGAAGGCCGATCACGTCACGGTCGACCAGCATGCCAATATGGTATCGCTGCTGCAGCAGCTGGTGCAGGACGCCTGGCAAAACGCCGCCTTCGAAGGGATCGGCATGGATTGCCTTGGGCTCGCGTCAGTGCAGGCGACACAAAGCGGGCTGATTGATCTTAACGGCGAGAAAATACCGGCATTACGCGGGAACCGGCTCAGCGACGGTGAGCCGCTTACCGTCTATCCGGGCGAAGTGCCTGCGCGGCTGCCGGGTCAGGCCTTCTGGCATAACCAGGGCTTCCAGTTTGAAGCCTTCCGCCCGCAGGCAATGAGTGTCGACAGGCCTTTACCACACATCCGTCTGGATGCGGCGCTGGAGTTTTTGATTGGAGATAAATTGCGATGACGGAACCGTTAAAACCGCGCATAGACTTTACCGGAACGCTTGAGCACGACCCTCAGGAGGCGTTCAAAACCGCGCAGACGTTCAGCGGCACGCAGGCCGATAACTTTTCCCCGGCCCTGACAGAGGAGCCCGCCGTTGAGGAAGGTCCGGCAGAGGCGGTTGTGGAAGCCGCTCTGCGTCCAAAACGAAGCCTGTGGCGCAGGATGGTCACCGCCGGTCTGGCGCTGTTTGGCGTAAGCGTGGTTGGGCAGGGCGTGCAGTGGACGATGAATGCCTGGCAAACTCAGGACTGGGTCGCGCTGGGCGGATGTGCCGCAGGCGCGCTGATTGTGGGGGCGGGCATCGGGTCGGTTACCACCGAGTGGCGTCGGCTCTGGCGTTTGCGCCAGCGCGCGCACGAGCGTGATGAAGCGCGGGATCTGCTCCACAGTCACGGCACCGGCAAAGGTCGTGCCTTCTGTGAAAAGCTGGCCAGCCAGGCCGGAATCGATCAGTCGCACCCGGCGCTTCAGCGCTGGTACGCCGCCATCCATGAAACCCAGAACGATCGGGAAGTGGTGACGCTATATTCCCACATGGTTCAGCCGGTGCTGGATGCCCAGGCGCGGCGCGAGATTAGCCGTTCTGCGGCGGAATCCACCCTGATGATTGCCGTCAGCCCGCTGGCGCTGGTCGATATGGCCTTTATCGCCTGGCGTAATCTGCGCCTGATCAACCGTATCGCGAACCTTTACGGCATAGAGCTGGGTTACTACAGTCGGCTCAGGCTGTTTAAGCTGGTCCTGCTCAATATCGCGTTTGCCGGGGCGAGTGAGCTGGTGCGCGAAGTGGGAATGGACTGGATGTCGCAGGATCTGGCGGCGCGTCTTTCTGCTCGTGCCGCCCAGGGGATTGGCGCAGGATTATTGACGGCGCGTTTGGGGATTAAAGCGATGGAAGTCTGCCGTCCGCTGCCCTGGATTGACGGCGATAAGCCGCGACTGGGGGATTTCAGGCGCGAGCTGATCGGCCAGCTCAAAGAGACGCTCAATAAAAAACCGGCTCCATGAGGTTTTGTTCACTAATCGTGCTGGCTGTCAATATTTGTTGACAGCCATCTTCCCGATCACCGTGTTCTGACATATCATTTTACTGTTACTGGCTTAAAACGGTGAATTTCCCATGCGTCTTGAAGTCTTCTGTGAAGACCGTCTCGGTCTGACCCGCGAATTACTCGATCTTCTTGTTTTACGTAGCATTGATTTACGTGGCATTGAGATCGATCCTGTCGGGCGAATTTACCTCAATTTTGCCGAAATTGAATTTAATACATTCAGCAGCCTGATGGCGGAAATCCGCCGTATCGCTGGCGTTACGGATGTACGCACCATTCCCTGGATGCCTTCTGAACGTGAGCACCTGGCACTGAGCGCGCTGCTGGAGGCCATGCCTGAACCGTTCCTCTCCCTGGATTTGAAAAGCAAAGTTGAGCGCGTTAACCACGCGAGCTGCCAGCTTTTCGCGCAGAGCCAGGAGAAGCTCAGCAATCATAACGCCGCGCAGCTGATCCCCGGCTTTAACTTCCAGCGCTGGCTGGACAGCAATCCGCAGAACACGCTTAGCGAGCATGTGGTGATTAACGGGCAGAATTTCCTGATGGAGATCACGCCGGTCTATCTGAAAGGGGAAGGGAACACTCGCATGCTCACCGGGGCGGTGATCATGCTGCGCTCGACGCTACGCATGGGTCGCCAGCTGCAAAACCTCTCCAGTCAGGACGTTGGTGCGTTCAGCCAGATTATTGCCGTCAGCCCGAAAATGCGCCATGTGGTTGATCAGGCGCGTAAGCTCGCAAGCCTGACCGCGCCGCTGCTGATTACCGGGGACACCGGCACAGGGAAAGACCTCCTGGCTCATGCGGTGCATCTGGCGAGTCCGCGTGCGGCTAAGCCTTATCTGGCACTTAACTGCGCCTCTATTCCGGAAGATGCCGTTGAAAGCGAGCTGTTTGGTCACGCGCCGGAAGGTAAGAAAGGGTTCTTCGAGCAGGCTAACGGCGGCTCCGTGCTGCTGGACGAAATCGGCGAAATGTCGCCACGTATGCAGGCTAAGCTGCTGCGTTTCCTGAACGACGGAACCTTCCGCCGCGTCGGTGAGGATCACGAAGTGCATGTGGACGTGCGCGTTATATGCGCCACCCAGAAAAACCTGGTTGAACTGGTGCAAAAGGGGATCTTCCGCGAGGATCTCTATTACCGCCTCAACGTCCTGACGCTCAACATTCCGCCGCTGCGCGATTGCCCGCAGGACATCATGCCGCTTACTGAGCTGTTCGTCGCCCGCTTTGCCGACGAGCAGGGTGTGCCGCGTCCGAAGCTGTCTGCCGATCTCGGCACGGTGCTGATGCGCTACGGCTGGCCGGGCAACATTCGTC
This sequence comes from Enterobacter sp., assembly GCF_977039595.1. Classification (NCBI taxonomy): domain Bacteria; kingdom Pseudomonadati; phylum Pseudomonadota; class Gammaproteobacteria; order Enterobacterales; family Enterobacteriaceae; genus Enterobacter; species Enterobacter sp. The sequence goes on along the minus strand of NZ_CDRQYH010000101.1, from coordinate 5,751 downwards.
AGCTTAAAAACGCCGTCTATCGCGCGCTGACCCAGCTTGAAGGCTACGAACTGCGCCCGCAGGATATCCTGCTGCCGGATTACGACGCCGGAACGGTATCGGTAGGGGAAGAGGCGATGGAAGGTTCGCTGGACGATATTACCAGCCGTTTTGAACGCTCAGTGCTGACGCAGCTGTACCGCAGTTATCCCAGCACCCGCAAGCTGGCAAAACGCCTTGGCGTCTCGCACACCGCGATCGCGAACAAGCTGCGCGAGTATGGTTTGAATCATAAGAAAGGCGACGAATAACAAAAAGCCTCTGTAAAGAGGCTTTTTACTTTACGTTTATTCCTTCGCCATCGGCGTGTTAACGATTTCTGTTTTTGTCTCGCCCTGAATCGACGCAATCCTGCTTTCAACCTCTTTCACCTGCTGCGGGCTGTGGAGCAGGGTGTAGGTCAGATCAAACTGCGCGCTGGCACCGGGCTGCAGCTGCTTAACCCGCTTCTGCTCACGTTCAATCGTGACGGGGTAGGCGTAACTAGTGCCCGGTTCGATGCCCGTGACGTAGCCCTGCTTCAGCGTGTCGGTGTTTTTCCATAAGGTCAGCACGGGCAGCTGGCGGGTATCAAACTGGATTGACGCGCCTTTATCACCGGCTTTATTGACCACCGCCGCGAGCGTTTCGTGGTTATTGTCTGCCAGCGGTTTAATATTAAAGACCATCTCATCAAAGCCTTTTGTCGGCCCGGCGTAGGTTTGCCAGTCGTTAACCCCCGCTTTGGCGTAGTCATTGAACGGGCTCACGCTCGCCGCAGGCGCAAGGAAACGGGCGCCTTCCTCTAGGATCGGCGTGCCGAAGTTGCTGTGATAGATGATTTGATAATCATGAGGGTAATCGGCATGGTTTGTCAGAACATCGTGCAGGCTGAACCGGTTGGTTCCGGGAACGTAGCGCAGCTCGGTCATGGTTTGCAGATCCGATTTTTTAAACGTGCTCTCTTTGATCAAACCCCGAACGCGGATCTCATGCGGAGCGGTATCCGCCACCTCAACTTCCACCTGCGATACCGGTGTATTTCCGGCCCTGCCGTGAAGGGTGTAAATTTGCCCATCTGCGGTAACCGGATGACCAGTCCACTCGTAGCCACAGCGCACCATCATCTCGTTGAAACCATCCAGCCAGCCGAGACCGTTGCGGCTTTCAAGATTGATGTAAGCCGGGTTCACGACCTCTTTAACAGGAGAATTCCAACCCAGTCGGGTGCCAAACCCTTCCACGTGCAGAAGGTTCATGCCACGGGTAGGGCTCAGGGTAATCGTCAGGCCATCTTTACTGCTAATAATGATGACTTTACTGCCTTCCTGCTTGCCGCCGTGTAAGATTTTTTGCTCAATGCTGAACGTCTGATCTTTAACTTTCAGCTCATCACTGGAAATCTTCCAGTTTCCTTTCTCTACGCTGCTTTCAGCGCTTGTCAGCACCCAGGTTTTAGCCGCGGCATGGCCAGAAACTAGGACCGCCAGAAGCGTAAAAGCGAATTTGATCTTCATATTTTATCCTTTTTGCTGAAACGATTATTTTCTTTCGTAAGCAAATCTAATGTTTAGACAAAAAGGGAAATGTGATGGGCTTCACTCGGGATGAAAATAGGGGATTTTAACGATTATTATGCGTTGCTGATCACGATCATGTTACATATTGCTCTGATTATTGCAGGATTAATGTGACATGCGAGCATTTATGCTTTAACGATTCAGCTTTAAAGTAATAAAAAACCCCGCCGCGGCGAGGTTGAGAATGAGTTGTATAGAATGCTAAGGACTTATTATGCTTTTAGCACGTCCAGCGCGGCAGTGTAATCTGGCTCGGTGGTGATTTCATTAACCAGTTCGCTGAAGACAACAGTGTCGTTTTCATCAAGAACCAGTACAGCTCGTGCTGCCAGACCTTTAAGTGGGCCTTCCGCGATGCTGACGCCATATTTCTCAAGGAAATCAGCGCTGCGCAGGGTGGAGAGGGTGATGACGTTGCTCAGGCCTTCGGCACCGCAGAAACGGGACTGGGCAAACGGCAGGTCAGCGGAAATGCACAGCACCACGGTGTTGTCCATTTCAGTCGCCAGCTGGTTGAATTTACGCACGGATGCGGCACAAACACCGGTATCAATGCTTGGGAAAATGTTCAGTACTTTGCGTTTGCCCGCAAACTGAGCCAGTGTGACGTCAGACAGATCTTTAGCCACCAGAGTAAAAGCCTGCGCTTTGCTGCCAGCCTGCGGAATGGAACCTGCAACAGCAACCGGGTTGCCCTGGAAATGAACGAGTTGTGACATAGATATCTTCCTGTTTACATATAGTTAACGTCGGGGCTAGTGTATGCCATCAGCGGATAACACGGCAAACCAAATTTTTCGCCTTTCCGGGCCGCAAGGAGTCAGTGATGAGAAGCGTTAAGGTCTATGAAGAAGCCTGGCCATTGCATACCCCGTTTGTGATCTCCCGCGGCAGCCGAAGTGAAGCCAGCGTGGTCGTGGTTGAAGTCGAAGAAGAGGGGTTTAAAGGCGTCGGGGAATGTACGCCTTACCCGCGCTATGGGGAAAGCCTTGCGTCGGTGATGGCGCAGATCATGACCCTTGTGCCTGACCTGCAAAAAGGTCTCACGCGTGAGTCGTTACAGCAGCGTTTGCCCGCCGGGGCGGCGCGTAACGCTATCGACTGTGCGCTCTGGAGCCTTGAAGCCGCTCAGCAGCAAAAATCGCTGACGTCCTTGCTGGGTGTGGCGCTGCCTGAGTCCGTCGTGACGGCGCAAACGGTCGTGATTGGTGAGCCGGAGCAGATGGCCGCCAGTGCGAAAGCGCTCTATGACGCCGGGGCCACGCTCTTGAAAGTGAAGCTCGACGATCGTCTGATCAGCGAGCGGATGGTCGCCATTCGCTCTGCGGTGCCCTCAGCCACGCTGATTGTTGACGCCAACGAGTCGTGGCATCCTGAAGGGCTGGCAGCGCGATGCCAGCTGTTGGCCGATCTGGGCGTGGCGATGCTGGAGCAGCCTCTGCCAGCAAAAGATGATGCGGCGCTGAAGAATTTTATCCATCCGTTGCCCGTCTGCGCGGATGAAAGCTGCCATACCCGCGAAAATTTGAGCGAGCTTAAGGGCCGCTATGACATGGTCAATATCAAGCTCGACAAGGCAGGCGGACTGACAGAAGCCCTGGCACTGGCTGCGGACGCCAGGGCGCAGGGGTTTGCCCTTATGCTGGGGTGCATGCTTTGCACCTCCCGGGCGATCGGCGCGGTGCTTCCGCTGGTCAATCAGGTCCGTTTCGCCGATCTCGATGGTCCGACGTGGCTGGCTGTTGACGTTTCACCGGCGCTTCATTTTACCAGCGGCGTGCTTCATCTCTGAGGCTGCCAGCGCAGAAGCTCCACCATCGCTTTTAAGTATTTTTCGCTGGCTTCGTCGGAGGAAATCGGCGGGAATTCAGCGGTGATGCAGGGCAGGCTCAAATCGGCGCACCAGCTACCAAAGGAACCAGGGGTTTCATAGCCCACGCTGGTGACGAGCGGCAGGGCGAAAGCCTGCGCCAGCCACTCGCCCAGTTCAGAGTGGCGCGGATCTTCAATACAGGCCAGCGGATCGTGGAAGGAGACAACCCATGCTGGGTGGATTTTATGGATAAGCTGGCACAGCGCCTGCGTTTCCGGCTCCGAGCCGGGCTTGTCTCCCGTTAGCAGCACCACGTCCCGCTCCTCGGCGGAGCTGTTCCAGCGATATACCGTTTCCCCTGCGCGCCAGTTTGCCGCGGGGAAATTACGGTTCAGGTCGATTCCTCTCGCATTCGCCCGCAATCCCAGCTGACAGCCGTCCGGATTGACGGCAAGAATCACATGGTGACGTCGCAACGAAGGCGTCAGCGTCCTCAGCGCGCAGGAAAGCGTGACGATGGAAGAGTTCTCGTCTCCGTGCGTGCCGGCAATGATCAAACCGCTGTTGCGATCGGCATCGGGTGCCGGGAACCAGATCAGCGATGCGCCTAAAAATGAACGGCCATATTGCTCGGCGCCCGGCGGAAAGGCGCCGCGCTCCGCTCGCGGTCGGGTGGTTGCCATACGAAATCCTGATAAAGAAGTCTCTACAGGCAGTGTTGTGCAAAATCCGCTGTTAATCAAATAGTTTCCGTGACGGCTGAGAATTGCCTCAAATCACTATTCCGGACGAAGGTATTTGCATTTCTCTGTTTCGAAACAAATAATTACGCATCTGCTTGTTACTTGAATTCATTAAAGGGGATCTTATGAAGCATCCTGTTTCGCGTCTCTGTGCTGCACTGTACCTGTGCGGACTCTCTACACTCTCGTACGCTGCTGATGTGCCACAGGGCACGGTACTGGCGCAAAAACAGGAGCTGGTCAGGCATATTAAAGACGAACCCGCTTCGCTCGATCCGGCAAAAGCGGTGGGATTACCCGAGATTCAGGTAATTCGCGATCTTTTCGAAGGGCTGGTGAATCAGAACGAGAAAGGGGAACTGACCCCAGGGGTAGCGACGCGCTGGCAGAGCAACGATAACCGTATCTGGACGTTCACCCTGCGCGATAACGCGAAATGGTCTGACGGTACGCCCGTCACCGCTCAGGATTTTGTCTACAGCTGGCAGCGTCTGGTTGACCCGAAAACCACGTCTCCGTTTGCCTGGTTTGCGGCGCTGGCAGGCATCAACAACGCGCAGGCCATTATTGATGGCAAAGCGGCGCCAGATACCCTGGGCGTGACGGCGGTGGATGCCAGAACCTTACGCGTCCAGCTGGACAAACCGCTCCCGTGGTTTAGCAACCTGACGGCGAACTTCGCCTTCTATCCGGTGCAAAAAGCGAACGTTGAAAGCGGTAAGGAGTGGACGCGTCCGGGCGCTCTGGTAGGTAATGGCGCCTACGTCCTGAACGACCGCGTGGTGAATGAAAAACTGGTCGTCGTTCCGAATACCCATTACTGGGACAATGCGAAAACTGTCCTGCAAAAAGTGACTTTCATTCCGATTAATCAGGAATCGTCCGCCACAAAACGCTATCTGGCAGGGGATATCGATATCACCGAATCGTTCCCGAAAAACATGTATCAGAAACTCCTGAAGGACATTCCGGGACAGGTGTATACGCCGCCCCAGCTCGGGACCTATTACTACGCGTTTAACACGCAAAAGGGGCCGACTGCCGATGCCAGGGTGCGTCTTGCGCTGAGCATGACTATCGATCGCCGTATTATGGCAGAGAAGGTGTTAGGTACCGGCGAGAAGCCGGCCTGGCATTTCACCCCTGACGTGACGGCGGGTTTCACCCCTGACCCTTCACCGTTCGAACAGATGTCGCAGCAGGAGCTGAACGCTCAGGCCAAAACTCTGCTCCAGGCCGCCGGCTACGGCCCTCAGCGTCCGCTGAAGCTGAACCTGCTGTACAACACCTCGGAAAACCACCAAAAAATCGCCATAGCGGTGGCTTCCATGTGGAAGAAAAATCTTGGTGTGGATGTCAAACTGCAAAACCAGGAGTGGAAAACCTATATCGACAGCCGCAATACCGGCAATTTTGATGTTATCCGCGCGTCATGGGTAGGTGATTACAACGAGCCTTCGACCTTCCTGTCCCTGCTGACGGCTTTGTTGAATAAATCAGATTTCGGGTAAGTCTCCCCCGTAGCGGGTTGTGTTTTCAGGCAATACGCACGCTTTCAGGCATACCTGCTTTCGTCATTTTGTTCAGCGCTCGTACC
>NZ_CDRQYH010000100.1:0-11547 GCF_977039595.1 Enterobacter sp. | reverse complement strand
GGCAGCACCTGGCACGGCTGGGACGGAAGTCGCTGTCGTTCTCAAAATCGGTGGAGCTGCATGACAAAGTCATCGGGCATTATCTGAACATAAAACACTATCAATAAGTTGGAGTCATTACCCGCAACTGGCAGGGAAAGATTTGCCCGCTAATCCCCAGGCGTGAATAAACCCTTCTTCGCAGACTTTCTTTTGGCCGTCAGCGTAGCCGCGAAGATATTCACTACGATCAACGTGGGTGTCGTTAAAACTATCGGCCAGGGTCTGGTTATCTTTAACCGGCAGGCCATTCATGGCGTCTTCTTTACCTGCATCAAACCAGGAGGGACTGGTCCAGTCGGGCTGAAAGGTATAAGGATTGATCTGGCAGCCCGTTAAAAACAGCGACAACAGCATGAGAGCAATTGAACGCATAGCCATTCTCCTTTTTTCTTCAGCATAGCCTGGCTTAAGAATATATGTCTGTAATTTAAAGTTTACGTTTTTGGCGGCTGTTTTTTGCAATAAATTGGTTTGTGTAAAGTAATGTGTACGTATTTTGGATTGAAATGTTTACTTTTTATGGTATCGTGGTTTCACCTCATTGAGGAAAACAACTATCGCAAACGAGCTTTACAGGATCGCCATCATGCAAAAAGACGCGCTGAACAACGTACATATCACTGACGAACAGGTTTTAATTACCCCGGATCAACTGAAAGCAGAATTTCCGCTGAGCGTCGCGCAGGAGGCTCAGATTGAGCACTCGCGTCAGACCATCTCAAATATCATCGCCGGCCGCGATCCGCGCCTGCTGGTGGTGTGTGGTCCTTGCTCCATTCACGATCCTGAAACCGCCATTGAGTACGCTCGTCGATTTAAAGCATTAGCGGAGGAGGTCAGCGATAGCCTCTATCTGGTGATGCGCGTCTATTTTGAGAAGCCACGTACTACCGTCGGCTGGAAAGGGTTGATTAACGATCCGCACATGGATGGCTCGTTTGATGTGGAAGCAGGCCTGAAGATTGCGCGTCGCCTGCTGGTGGAGTTGGTCAGCATGGGGCTGCCGCTGGCAACCGAAGCGCTGGATCCGAACAGCCCGCAGTACCTGGGCGATCTGTTCAGCTGGTCCGCGATTGGCGCGCGTACCACAGAATCGCAAACCCACCGCGAGATGGCGTCTGGCCTGTCGATGCCGGTTGGTTTTAAAAACGGTACCGATGGCAGCCTGGCGACGGCGATTAATGCCATGCGCGCTGCCGCCATGCCGCACCGTTTCGTCGGTATCAACCAGGCAGGCCAGGTATGCCTCCTGCAAACGCAGGGTAACCCGGACGGCCACGTGATCCTGCGCGGCGGTAAAGCCCCTAACTACAGCCCGGCGGACGTGGCCCAGTGTGAAAAAGAGATGGAGCAGGCGGGACTGCGCCCGGCACTGATGGTAGATTGCAGTCATGGTAACTCGAATAAAGATTACCGTCGCCAGCCTGCGGTTGCGGAATCCGTGGTCGCACAGATCAAAGATGGCAATCGTTCGATTATCGGTCTGATGATTGAAAGCAATATTCATGAAGGCAATCAATCATCTGAACAACCGCGCAGCGCCATGAAGCACGGCGTCTCCGTGACGGATGCCTGCATCAGCTGGGAGACGACCGATGCACTGCTGCGTGAGATCCATAAAGATTTAAACGGCCAGCTGGCGACGCGTCTGGCTTAAGAGGGTAGTTATGGTTGCTGAATTGACCGCACTGCGCGATCAAATTGATGAAGTGGATAAGGCGCTGCTGGATCTGCTGGCGCGCCGCATGGCGCTGGTTGCCGAAGTCGGTGAGGTGAAAAGCAAATACGGCCTGCCGATTTACGTCCCGGAGCGCGAAGCCTCTATGCTCGCCTCCCGCCGTAAAGAGGCGCAGGCGCTGGGCGTTTCGCCGGATTTGATTGAGGATGTTCTGCGTCGCGTGATGCGGGAGTCCTATTCCAGCGAAAACGACAAGGGCTTTAAAACTCTCTGTCCTTCCCTGCGTCCGGTCGTGATTGTCGGCGGTGCTGGGCAGATGGGGCGCCTGTTTGAAAAGATGCTTACGCTTTCTGGCTATCAGGTGCGCATTCTGGAAAAAGAGGACTGGGCGCATGCTCCGGAACTCATGAAAGATGCAGGGATGGTTATCGTCAGCGTGCCGATCCACGTGACGGAGCAAATCATCGGGAAGCTGCCTCCTTTACCGAAAGATTGCATCCTGGTGGATCTGGCCTCCGTCAAAAATGGTCCGCTGCAGGCAATGCTGGCTGCTCATACGGGTCCGGTGCTGGGTCTGCACCCGATGTTTGGCCCGGACAGCGGCAGCCTTGCTAAGCAGGTGGTGGTTTACTGCGACGGTCGTCAGCCGGAAGCCTATCAGTGGTTCCTGGAACAGATTCAGGTATGGGGGGCACGACTGCACCGCATCAGCGCGGTTGAGCACGACCAGAACATGGCGTTCATTCAGGCGCTGCGCCACTTTGCCACGTTTGCCTACGGTCTGCATCTGGCGGAAGAGAACGTACAGCTTGAACAGCTTCTGGCGCTCTCTTCACCTATCTATCGTCTGGAGCTGGCGATGGTCGGGCGTCTCTTTGCGCAGGATCCGCAGCTTTACGCGGACATTATTATGTCCTCCGAGAACAACCTGGCGCTGATCAAGCGCTACTATCAGCGCTTTGGTGAAGCCATTACGCTGCTGGAGCACGGAGACAAGCAGGCGTTTATCGATAGCTTCCGCAAGGTCGAACACTGGTTTGGCGACTACGCGCAGCGTTTCCAGAATGAGAGTCGGACTTTATTGCGCCAGGCAAATGACAGTCGCCAGTAATGCGATGATGTATATACTGAAAGCCAGCAATGCTGGCTTTTTTCATTTTGGGGAACTGTCATGGCCGAACCGCAGCTGCTGTTAAATTACACCGGGCATTTGCCTGAATGCCCGACTTGGAGCGCCGAAGAGCAGGCGCTCTACTGGGCCGATATTCTGGAAGGAGAGATCCACCGCTACCATCTGCCGACGGCGGAACACACCGTACTCTCTTTCCACGAGGAGGTGGGCTGTTTCGCGTTGCGCGAGCAGGGTGGTTTTATCGTTGCGATGAGAACGGGTATCTGGCTGACCGATAAACACGGCCTGCTGCGCCGCAAGGTGTGTGATAACCCCTCTAACCCGCAGCTGGCGCGTTTTAACGATGGAGGTACCGATCACCAGGGCCGCTTCTATGCGGGCACGTTCTGGGGGCCGGGAGATTACAACGGCGCCCTGCTGATGCGCATCGACAACGACCTGACGCCGAAGGTGATCCAGTGCGATATCCACGGGCATAACGGCTTAGCGTTTAGCCCGGATAAGCAGTGGATGTTTACCTCAGATACGCCAAACGGTGTGATCTATCGTACGCCGCTTGATGAGCAGGGCGAACCCGGCAGGCGCGAGGTGTTTCGTCAGTTTAAAGAGGGCGAGGGGATACCGGACGGCGCGGCGATGGATGTGGAAGGCTGTTACTGGAGCGCGCTGTTTGACGGCTGGCGCATCGCGCGTTTTTCACCGCAAGGGGAGCAGCTGGAAGAGTATCGCATGCCGGTGCGTTGCCCGACGATGGTCTGCTTTGGCGGCGATGACATGAAAACGCTGTTTATTACCACCACGCGGGAGAATATGGAGGCGGAGGAGGTGGCGAAATATCCGCTTTCCGGGGCCATCTTCACCCTGCCGGTGGGCGTGGCAGGGATGAAGAAAAGCCGCTTTATCGAACGTTAGATTGGATCGACCGGCACGACGTTTTCGCTCGGGTAGCAGCCCAGCACCTTCATGGAACGCGTGATCTCGCCCAGCTCGCGGAGAGCTTTCTGCATGGAAGCGGACTCCAGGTTGGCCTGGATGTCGAGGTAAAACATCTCTTCCCACGGGTTACCGTGGATTGGGCGTGATTCCAGCCTGGTCATGATCAGGTTGTGATTACGCAGCACCAGCAGGGCTTCAACCAGCGCACCGGCCTGTTGGCCGGTTGCCATCAGCAGCGTGGTTTTGGCGGGTACCTGGTCAGACACATTGATTGCCTTGCGGGCCAGCACCACGAAGCGGGTAATGTTTTGCGTCTGGTTTGCCAGGTTGCGTTCCAGCACCTGCAGGCCATACAGCGCGCCGCCCGCTTCGCTGCCGAGCGCCGCGACGGTGGGGGAATTAGCCTGCGCCACTTTTTCCATCGCCGCCGAGGTGCTTTCGGTGTACTCAATTTTCCAGTTCGGATAGCGGTTCAGGAACTGGCTGCACTGCTGGAACGGCTGCGGATGACTGTAAACCGTTTCGATCGTGTTCAGGTCCGTTGAACCGGATACCAGCACGCAGTGATCGATAGGGATCGTCAGCTCGCCGACCAGCGACAGGCTGGTGTGCTGCAGCAAGTCGTAGACATCGTTGATGGCGCCGGAGCTGGTGTTTTCAATCGGCACCACGGCGTAATCCGCCTGGCCGGTCTCGACCTGGTTAAAAATGTCGGCAAACTTCGCGCAGCCGCTCTCGATAAACTCTTCGAAATGGCGTGCAGCGTACTGACGTGCGGCCAGGTGAGAATAAGAGCCCTTCGGTCCCAGGAAGGCGATACGCGCAGAGTGTGGATTGGTTTTATTGAGGTGCTGCTGGAGTAACGCTTGCTGGGTCAGAACGGAGTCTTCAATGATGAGCTGGAACAACCGGGTTATGTAGTGGGCATCGAGGTGATGCGCTTTGCCGAGCTGAATGAGACGTTCCAGAAGATCCCGCTCGCGGTCGATATCACGGACCGGACGATGGGAGTCCAGCTTGGCTTTGCCTACTTCAACGGCAAGGGCGCGGCGTTCGGCCAGCAGCGCCAGCAGTTTCTCATCCAGCGCGCTGATTTTTACGCGCAGATCCAGTAACGGGTTTTCCGGTGTCATAGTGTTGCCTGTCTCATTTTATCGTTATCAATAAAAAAGGCCCCCCGGTGTGGGAGGCCTTGTTGTTCGTCTTCGCATTCTTTATCACACGACGAAACGCCTCCCGTTCAGGGGAAGGTAAAAAAGAATGCGAAGAAGAACGGCGTAAGTTTCATAAAGTCATCCTGCGATTGATACCGTTAAAGTACCCGTACTGTTTTCACCCTGTCAATAAAAAACAAAAAACGCGCCCGAAGGCGCGTTGGCGGTACACTCAATTTAAAGGATTACTCTTCTTCAACTTCTTCCGCGAAGCTGGCGTCTTTCACCGATGTTGTGGCGCGACGGGCTTCACCTTTGTGTTGCACTTTATTGAGCTGCCGTTCCAGCTTGTTGATCAAATCGTTAATAGCGGTGTACATATCCTCGTGTTTTGCGCTGGCGACCAGATGGCCGTTTGGAGTATTGATAGTTGCGTCAGCGATGAAACCCTGCGGCTCCTTGGACAGGATGATATGTGGATTAATCAAATGAGTTTGCCATTTATCCAGTTTGGCGAGACGGTCTGCGACGTGCTGGCGAATTGCCGGAGTAATTTCCATTTGTTTACTGGTAATGTTCATTGTCATAAATTTTACCTCTTGTCTTTCCGTCTTGGTGATTCCAGCATACCCGACCCAATGTCAAAATGTGTGATTTAGATCACGTTATTTTGTCGGTTTTTGTCAGGGAATCTTTTTTGTGAGGCAGGGCAGGAAGAGGTGAGATTTACCTTGTAGAAGGCATAAATTGGGGCCATAGTTGACAGGATGTGTTGAGGCTAAGGCGCTTCAGCGATGCTCAGAAACGAATAAAAAAACGGCAGCCAGCGGGCTGCCGTTTTGCATTGAGGCAAAATCAGGTGTTGCTGCTGTTCGCGGCGATGATTTTCGCCACTTTTTCAGCCTGAGCGGTCATCTGCATCTGACGGTAAGCATTTTCCATCAGCTTCAGGCCGTCGCGCGTTGCCTGAGTATCCGGGTAATCGCGCAGCATACCTTCTACGCGGTTAACCACGGCAACCCATGCGCCACGGCGGGTATAATATTCCGCCACGGAGTATTCATATTTCGCCAGACGATCTTTCAGGAACACCAGACGTTTGGTGGCGTCGGTCACGTACTGGCTGTTTGGATAGCCGCGCACCAGCTTGGAGAAATCATTGAAGGCATCACGCGCATGCTGCGGGTCACGGTCGGAACGATCCACGCCGAAGAAGCCCTGCAGCGCACTGTCGTCCAGCGCCATGTTGGTGAGGCCGCGCATGTACATCACGTAGTCGATGTTAGGATGAGTCGGGTTCAGACGCATGAAACGATCGATGGTTGCCTGAGCCAGCGGCAGATCGGCATTTTTATAGTATGCATAGATGAGATCTAACTGCACCTGCTGCGAATACGGACCAAATGGATAGCGATTATCCAACGCTTCCAGTTGCGTTATCGCCTGTTTCCAGTTACCGTCCTGCAACTTTTGTTGTGCAGTCGCATAGATTTCATTCGGCGGATTGTCAGGGACCTGTTCATTTGAACCGGAGCAGCCCACCAAAGCCAGGCTCAACGTGGCCGCTGCCACCAGATATTTCATGCGCGTCATGACGTTTTGACTTTCCTCAAATGTTTGTCCGGGAGAAACTCTGTTCCTGCTCCCGATTAAGACCAGCTACAATAGCACACTATATTAAACGGCAAAGCCGTAAAACCCAACGTTAAACGAAGAAGCAGTTTATGGCACAACGAGTAGAACTCACCGCAACAGTCTCCGAAAATCAGCTCGGTCAACGCTTAGATCAGGCTTTGGCCGAATTGTTCCCTGATTATTCGCGTTCACGCATAAAAGAATGGATCCTTGACCAGCGCGTGATGGTAAACGGCAAGATCTGGGACAAACCAAAAGAGAAAGTGTTAGGTGGGGAAGCTGTCGCCATCAATGCTGAAATCGAAGAGGAAATCCGCTTCGAGCCGCAGGATATCCCACTGGACATCGTCTATGAAGATGATGACATACTGGTAATCAACAAGCCGCGCGACCTGGTTGTTCATCCGGGCGCGGGGAATCCTGACGGTACGGTACTTAACGCGCTTCTCCATTACTATCCGCCGATCGCGGATGTTCCGCGCGCGGGCATCGTGCACCGTCTGGATAAAGACACTACCGGTCTGATGGTGGTGGCGAAGACCGTTCCTGCTCAGACACGTCTGGTGGAGTCGCTACAGCTGCGCGAAATCACCCGTGAGTATGAGGCGGTAGCCATTGGGCATATGACCTCTGGCGGGACGGTAGAAGAGCCTATCAGCCGTCACCCGACCAAGCGTACCCACATGTCGGTGCATCCGATGGGTAAACCCGCCGTGACGCACTATCGCATTATGGAACATTTCCGCATTCATACGCGTCTGCGTCTGCGTCTGGAGACCGGGCGTACTCACCAGATCCGCGTGCATATGGCCCACATTACCCATCCGCTGGTGGGGGATCAGGTCTACGGTGGTCGTCCACGTCCGCCTAAGGGCGCGTCGGATGAGTTCATCAGCGTATTGCGTAAATTCGATCGTCAGGCGCTGCACGCGACCATGCTGCGCCTTTACCATCCGATCACCGGTATTCAGATGGAGTGGCATGCGCCTATCCCGCAGGATATGGTGGAGCTTATTGACGCCATGCGTGCTGATTTCGAAGAACATAAGGATCAAGTGGACTGGTTATGACCAAACTGATTGTCCCGGAGTGGCCATTGCCTGCCGGCGTGGTCGCCTGCAGTTCAACACGTATTGGCGGTGTTAGCCAGGGCGCGTGGGAGTCGTTGAACCTCGGCGCGCACTGTGGCGATAACCTGGAACATGTTGAAGAGAACCGCAGACGTCTGTTTGCTGCGGGGAACCTGCCGTCGAAACCGGTCTGGCTGGAACAGGTTCATGGCAAGGCGGTGCTGAAGTTGACGGGGGAACCCTTTGCTTCTAAACGCGCTGATGCCTCTTACAGCAATACTCAGGGAACCGTTTGTGCCGTGATGACCGCCGATTGTCTGCCGGTACTTTTCTGTAACCGTTCAGGCACCGAGGTGGCTGCAGCACACGCGGGCTGGCGTGGACTGTGTGAAGGCGTGCTGGAAGAGACAGTTGCCTGCTTTAAGGATGAGCCCGCCAATATTATGGCCTGGCTTGGCCCGGCCATTGGTCCTCGCGCTTTTGAAGTGGGGCCGGAGGTTCGCGAAGCCTTTATGGATAAAGATCCGCAAGCGGTGGACGCCTTCCTGCCTTCTGGAGATAAATATCTGGCCGATATTTACCAGCTTGCTTGTCAGCGCCTGAACAGCGTCGGCATAACGCAGATCTTCGGCGGCGATCGCTGTACATTCACCGAAAAGGGTGATTTTTTCTCTTATCGCCGCGACAAGACGACGGGGCGTATGGCAAGTTTCATTTGGCTGATATAACCTAAAGAATCAAGACGATCCGGCACGTGCCGTTTTCTTTTCACATAATTCAGGTCATTAACCTTGAATAATTGAGGGATGACCTCATTTAATCTCCAGTAGCAAATTTGACCTGTTATGGGAGGAGTTATGCGTCTGGATCGTCTTACTAATAAATTCCAGCTTGCTCTCGCCGATGCCCAGTCCCTCGCACTGGGGCACGACAACCAATTTATCGAACCTCTTCATTTAATGAGCGCCTTGCTGAATCAGGAAGGGGGATCGGTACGTCCTTTATTAACGTCCGCTGGCATTAATGCTGGCCAGTTACGCACCGCTATCGATCAGGCGCTGAGCCGTTTACCGCAGGTCGAAGGGACCGGCGGCGACGTTCAGCCGTCGCAGGATCTGGTGCGCGTCCTGAACCTTTGCGACAAGCTGGCGCAAAAACGTGGGGACAACTTTATTTCGTCAGAGCTGTTTGTTCTGGCGGCGCTTGAATCACGCGGTACCTTGACCGACCTGCTGAAATCCGCCGGTGCGACCACCGCCAATGTGACTCAGGCGATTGAGAACATGCGCGGAGGTGAAAGCGTGAACGATCAGGGAGCCGAAGACCAACGTCAGGCTTTGAAGAAATTTACGGTCGATCTGACCGAGCGTGCTGAACAGGGCAAACTTGACCCGGTGATCGGCCGTGACGAAGAAATTCGTCGTACCATTCAGGTACTGCAACGTCGTACCAAGAACAACCCGGTGCTGATTGGTGAACCGGGTGTCGGTAAAACCGCCATCGTTGAAGGGCTGGCGCAGCGTATTGTGAACGGTGAAGTGCCGGAAGGGCTGAAAGGCCGTCGCGTACTGGCGCTGGATATGGGCGCGCTGGTGGCCGGTGCGAAATACCGCGGCGAGTTCGAAGAGCGCCTTAAAGGCGTGCTTAACGACCTGGCGAAGCAGGAAGGCAACGTCATTCTGTTTATCGATGAACTGCACACCATGGTCGGCGCGGGTAAAGCGGACGGCGCGATGGATGCCGGGAACATGCTGAAACCTGCGCTGGCGCGCGGTGAACTTCACTGCGTCGGTGCCACTACGCTGGATGAGTACCGTCAGTACATTGAGAAAGATGCTGCGCTGGAACGTCGTTTCCAGAAAGTGTTTGTTGCCGAGCCAAGCGTTGAAGATACCATCGCGATCCTGCGTGGTCTGAAAGAGCGCTATGAACTGCACCACCATGTACAGATCACTGACCCGGCCATCGTTGCGGCGGCGACGCTTTCGCATCGTTATATTGCTGACCGTCAGCTGCCGGATAAAGCGATCGACCTGATTGATGAAGCGGCGTCGAGCATTCGTATGCAGATTGACTCGAAGCCGGAAGAGCTGGACCGACTCGACCGACGCATCATTCAGCTCAAGCTGGAACAGCAGGCGCTGAAGAAAGAGTCTGATGAAGCCAGTAAGAAACGCCTCGATATGCTCAATGAAGAGCTGGACGATAAAGAGCGCCAGTATTCTGAGCTGGAAGAAGAGTGGAAAGCCGAGAAAGCCTCCCTTTCCGGTACGCAGACCATTAAAGCTGAACTCGAACAGGCAAAAATTGCCATTGAGCAGGCGCGACGCGTGGGCGATCTGGCTCGGATGTCTGAACTGCAGTACGGCAAAATTCCTGAGCTGGAAAAACAGCTTGAGATAGCGACGCAGTCAGAAGGTAAAACGATGCGTCTGTTGCGTAATAAAGTGACGGATGCCGAGATCGCGGAAGTCCTGGCGCGCTGGACCGGTATTCCCGTGGCGCGCATGCTGGAAGGCGAGCGTGAAAAACTGCTGCGCATGGAGAACGATCTCCACAATCGTGTGATTGGTCAAAACGAAGCGGTTGAGGCGGTATCGAACGCTATTCGTCGTAGCCGTGCAGGGCTGTCCGATCCAAACCGCCCGATTGGTTCGTTCCTGTTCCTGGGGCCGACGGGTGTCGGTAAAACCGAGCTGTGCAAAGCGCTGGCTAACTTTATGTTCGACAGCGACGATGCGATGGTGCGTATCGACATGTCCGAGTTTATGGAGAAACACTCCGTCTCGCGTCTGGTCGGGGCGCCTCCGGGATATGTGGGTTATGAAGAAGGTGGGTACCTGACGGAAGCGGTGCGCCGTCGTCCTTATTCTGTCATCCTGCTGGATGAGGTGGAAAAAGCGCATCCGGATGTGTTCAACATCCTGCTTCAGGTGCTGGATGATGGTCGTCTGACCGACGGGCAGGGGAGAACGGTCGACTTCCGTAATACGGTTGTCATTATGACCTCGAATCTGGGTTCCGATTTGATTCAGGAACGTTTCGGTGAACTGGACTACAGCCACATGAAGGATCTGGTGCTGGGTGTGGTAAGCCATAACTTCCGTCCGGAGTTCATCAACCGTATTGATGAAGTGGTGGTATTCCATCCTCTGGGTGAGAAACACATTGCGTCGATTGCGCAGATCCAGCTGCAGCGTCTGTACAAACGTCTGGAAGAACGTGGATATGAAATTCACATCTCCGACGATGCGCTGAAGCTGCTGAGTAAGAACGGTTACGATCCGGTGTACGGTGCGCGTCCATTGAAACGCGCTATCCAGCAGCAGATCGAAAACCCGCTGGCGCAACAGATCCTCTCCGGGGAGCTGGTTCCTGGCAAAGTTATCCGTCTGGAAGCCAACGACGATCGCATTGTGGCAGTGCAGTAAGTCACAAAACGCAAAAACGAGCCGCTTGCGGCTCGTTTTTGTTTAAAAACCAGGCGAAAATTGAGGTCTGGAGTTGGTTTTGCCTGGAAAGTGAGCAGTCAGTAAGTAAATTTCACTTTATCCTTGCAGGTTCAGAATTACTCCCTATAATGCGCCTCCACTGACACGGAACAACGGCACACACGCCGCCAGGTCAGCAGAGAATAGCGTAAATAAACGCTTGACTCTGAAGCGGGAAAGCGTAATATGCACACCCCGCGCCGCTGCGAAAAGCGAAGCGGCACTGCTCTTTAACAATTTATCAGACAATCTGTGTGGGCACTCAAAGTGACATGGATTCTTAACGTCGCAAGACGAAAAATGAATGCCAAGTCTCTGAGTGAACATGCGTAATTCATTACGAAGTTTAATTCACGAGCATCAAACTTAAATTGAAGAGTTTGATCATGGCTCAGATTGAACGCTGGCG
>NZ_CDRQYH010000099.1:0-11638 GCF_977039595.1 Enterobacter sp. | reverse complement strand
GCGATCAGGCGAGACCATAGATACATCAACTGCTGTTTACTGGGGGCAGTGATGTGTCATATGGATATCCCCGGTCTGGACGCTGTTATGAATATCTCCGCTACGATCCTCCTCGCTTTTGGCATGTCCATGGACGCATTTGCTGCATCCATCGGAAAAGGCGCCACGCTTCATAAACCTAAATTCTCAGAAGCACTGCGTACCGGCCTGATTTTCGGTGCTATCGAAACGCTGACCCCGCTTATCGGCTGGGGACTTGGCATGCTCGCCAGCCAGTTCGTGCTGGAGTGGAACCACTGGATTGCCTTCGTCCTGCTGGTGTTCCTCGGTGGCCGAATGGTGATAGAAGGTTTTCGCGGCGGTGATGATGAAGACGAGGAGCCGCTGCACCGCCACGGGTTCTGGCTGCTGGTCACCACGGCAATTGCCACCAGCCTTGATGCGATGGCTGTCGGCGTCGGTCTGGCATTCCTGAAGGTCAATATTATCGCCACAGCGCTGGCTATTGGCTGCGCAACGCTGATCATGTCCATGCTGGGCATGATGGTCGGTCGGTTTATCGGCCCGCTGTTGGGTAAACGCGCCGAGATCCTGGGCGGGATTGTGCTAATTGGCATTGGCGCCCAGATCCTCTGGGCACACTTCGCCGGTTAATCTTCGCGCTGCCAGACGTGGATGCTGAAATCCGTCTGGCAGTGAAATATTGTGTGTGCAGCTAACGTTCCCCATACTTCCGGTTTTGCCCGCCATGCGAACGGCGTCATCTGCAGCAACGCGGTGGCCTCTTCCCCTGTGAGCGACATATCATACGCCACGGTTTGCTCCTGCTTCAGGCTAAAACCGGCCAGCTGTTCAGAATGAGGGGCATGCAGACGTACTTCGTCGTAGATCAGACCTTTCAGCTCCATCAGATGGCGCGGGCCCGGCGTCACGGTGATAACCCATCCGCCCGGTTTCACCACGCGAGCCAGTTCTTCCGCTTTGCAGGGCGCGTAAATGCGGATAACAGCGTCCATGCTGGCATCATTAAACGGCAGTCGGTGGCTGGATGCCACGCAGAACATCACGTCCGCGTAACGCTTTGCCGCCGCACGAATGGCCACTTTCGACACGTCCAGACCGAATGTGTTTGCCCCCTTCTCACGGGCAACCTCTGCAAATCGTGCGGTGTAGTACCCTTCCCCACAGCCGATATCCAGCATGGCGGTGGCTGAAGCAGGCAGGATGTCATTCACCATATGCGCGACGGCCTCCCGCAGCGGCAGATAGTGCCCGGCATCAAGAAACGCGCGACGCGCCTGCATCATCTCTGCACTGTCGCCTGGATCGCGGGAACGCTTATGCTGCACCGGCAGAAGATTCACATAGCCTTCTTTTGCCATATCAAACTGATGCCCCTGCGGACAGGTATAACTTTTATCTGAGTGCGTCAGGGGTGCGTGGCAAAGAGGACAGCTGAAGGACATGGTGACTCCGGAGCATAATCAAAGGGCGAAGTGTACCGCTATTCGCCCTGGTTATAAACGCCCGGTTAACGCATAACGATTAGGTGATCGGAACCCGCCGGTAGCCCGTCAGGTTTCACATTTTCCAGACGCAGCACGTTACCCATAATTTCACTGAAGACAGGCGCGGAGACGGCCCCGCCGTAGTAGGCGCCATTTTGCGGATCGTTAATGACCACCACCAGGGCAAATCGCGGATCGCTGGCAGGCGCAACGCCGGCAGTATAGGCGACGTATTTATCGACGTACTTCCCGCTATCGTCAATTTTCTTCGCCGTGCCGGTTTTCACCGCCACCCGGTAATCACGAACGGCCGCCTTCACGCCCCCGCCGCCGGGCAGCGCGACGCTCTCCATCATGTGCTCCACCTCGTGCGCAATCTCTACCGGCATGACGCGGTGCCCGATAACGGGTGGATCGATACGCGTAATCGAAAGAGGTCGCTCGAGCCCGAAGCCGCCAATCGTGGCGTAGACGTGAGCCAGCTGGAGCGGCGTTACCATCAGCCCGTAGCCGAAGGCAAAGGTCGCCCGGTCGAGCTGACTCCAGTATTTACGCTGGGGCAGCAGCCCCGCGCTCTCACCCGTTAAGCCAAGCCCCGTATTCGTACCAAAACCAAAGTTTCGATAGGTATCAATAAGATGCTGAACAGGCATCGCCAGCGAAAGTCGGGACACGCCGGTGTCGCTCGATTTTTGCAGGATCCCGGTCATCGTCAGTTCAGGATAATAGCCCACATCGCGGATACGATGCCCGTCAAGGGTATACGGATGAGTGTCAATCACGCTGTCGGGCTGAACCAGACCCTGCTGCAGGGCCGTCATCAGCACCAGCGGCTTGACGGTCGAACCGGGCTCGAACGTATCGCTGATCGCGCGGTTGCGAAAATCATTTATCGTCGCACCTTCTCGATTATTGGGATTGAAATCCGGATAGCTCGCCATCGCGAGTATTTCCCCGGTTGGGATATTAATGAGCACCGAAGCACCCGACTCGGCCTTATTCCAGGCCACGGCATTATCGAGCGCATCTTCAGTAATGGTCTGCAGCCGCTCGTCAATACTCAACTGAATGTTATGCGCTGGCGAGGGTGCCACTTCCGTCAGGTTTTCAACCACGCGACCGTAGCGGTCTTCCCTTACCTGCCGAACTCCGGCCTTGCCGATCAGCTGCGCGTTAAAGCTTTTTTCCACGCCTTCAATGCCCTGCCCGTCAATATTGGTGAAACCAATCAGGTTCGCTGCCACATGGCCTGCAGGATAAAAACGGCGGGATTCATCGCGTAAATTGATGCCGGGCAGATTCAGCTTATCGATCCACTTTGCCTGTGCGGGATCGACCTGGCGGGCAAGATAAATAAAACGCCCCTGCGGGTTGGCGTTAATTCGCGCCGAGAGTGTGCCCAGGGAGAGATGCAGCGCATTTGCCAACGCCTGCCAGCGTTCATCAACGCCAACGCCCCCTTTTGCCAGCACCGTTTTAGGATCGGCCCAAACGGCCCGGACGGGCACGCTCACCGCCAAGGGTCGACCTGCGCGATCCATTATCATGCCGCGCGGCGCATCAATCGTCAGCTGGCGGAGGGATCGCATATCTTCCTGCTTTACCAGATTGTCAGGCTTGATGATTTGCAGCCAGGCAACACGGCCCAGCAAAAAAGCCAGACTACAAAAAATCGCTAAGCAGAGCAGTGCAAAACGCGCCGGCGTGAAATTGCCAGCGGTCGTAATCATTTTCTTCTTCACCTGAACCCCAGGACTGTAAAACAACGCCCTGATTTAACGGGAAAAGATGCGTTATGGGTGGCAAAACAGTGCTACTAACCTCGCAGCTTTGCAACAAGTTACTAACAAGACCGCGAATGGTAATATTTTGAAAGATAAGGGACATAAAAAAGCCCCGCGGTATGCGAGGCTTTATGTCTGAGAGTGAAGTGCTAAGCGCTTCAGTCAGCAGCGGTTCGATCAGATAGCAGTTACGTTAACTGCAGCTGGGCCTTTCTGGCCGTCCTGAATTTCGAACTCAACGTTCTGGCCTTCAGCCAGAGTTTTGAAGCCGTTACCCTGGATTGCAGAGAAGTGTACGAACACGTCTTTGCTGCCGTCAGCAGGAGTAATGAAACCAAAACCTTTAGACTCGTTGAACCACTTAACTTGACCTTTAATCTTTGCCATTTTGCAAAATTCCTTAGAGTGTTTTCTTAGCCCGCAGGCATTAACTGAGATAAAACTGAGACATTACTGCATGAGGCACTAATATAAGGTTCGGCAGAGAAGCGGTATTCAACGACAACGTGTTTACTCAGGACTTCTTTACTGAAAATGCCACACATAAACAGAACTGTACCTCGTTTAACCCGAAACGTGTTATCACACACTATGTTTAATATGGCAAGCCATTTTTAAACATGTCTCGATCCGCCGCACAAATTCGAACAGTGCCTGTCAGGTTTTGCACAATTATGCGCATCATGTAGAGACAGCCCTGCTGCGTAACAAAGACCCAGCATTGCTTGCACAACCGCTGTAATCTAAGACTTTTTTAACATAGCTCAATCATTACGAACCGTCCAGCAACCGGGAAAAGAAATCTTACGTCTTGATTGAGTTAGAACAATTTGTGAAAACTTATGCTTAAATCATTGTAACGCGACCAAATTGTTTCAGAGAAAAAACACTGTTAAAAACCACTTCCGTCTGTATTAAAATGCACCAGTTAATAAACAGCGTTATGCACCAAAATAATGAAATTTTTATGACTCTGCATCAAAAGAAGGCAAGCAAAACGTTTCGATAAAAATAAAACATTCCTGCGAGCGTTTACATCAAGAATATATGCAACAATTTAACGCTTCGTTTATAAGGATAAATATTCACCAATTTTCAGTATCCTGAAAGAATGATTAACTGGTGCTAAATTATCGAGCGCGTTAGTTAACTCCTGCACAGGTTCATCTAGCGCTTCATCTGCCAGTTCAAATACGCCCCAGTGGATGGGAAACGTCAGTGGACAGCCCAGCTGCTGCCACAATGCCACCGCAGATTGCGGATCCATATGATGGACAGCCATGAACCATCGTGGGGCATAGGCACCAATCGGTAACGCGGCAACATCTATCTTGCCCAGGCGTTCAGGAATCAACAGCAGCTCAGGTGAATAGCCGGTATCACCGCTGAACCAGAAACGGTGATGCCGTCCTTCCATCACCCAGCCGCACCACAAGGAACGATTGCGGTTCCATGGCGTGCGCATGCTCCAGTGCTGTGACGGTACGGCGGTCAGCGTCATCCCCTGCCAGGTGAAACTCTGCCACCAGTCAAGCTCAACTACGCGTTTTGCTCCCCGACGACGAAACCAGTCGGCCAGACCCAGGGGAACAAAAACACTAACGTCGGGAAAGCGCTTGAGAATTCGGCGAATGGTCGCCTCATCAAGATGATCGTAATGATTATGGGAGATGACGACCGCATCAAGCTGATGAAGTTGCTCGACAGACAGTACGGGAGGCGTTTTGCGCTGTGGTCCCAGGAAAGGGAGCGGAGAAGCGCGCCGTGAAAACACCGGATCGGTAAGGATGATATTACCGTCCAGCTGCAGCAACACGCTCGCGTGTCCGAGCCACCACACCCCATCTCCATGAGGTTGCGTGAGCTCTACAGGTTGCCACCAATGTTGGATAAAATCTTCATAACCCAGCGCAGGTGGTTTCGGTAAACCGGCCTCTTTACGCGCTTTACGCCAACGGTCAATGTCGCCGGGTTGATGTCCGACAGGGAGGGTATTACGAAAACCGTTCGGGGTGTGATGTTTCAGGGAGGGGTCATACCAGGGATTTTTCCAGGCCACAGCCACCTCCCAGGACAAAAAGATTAACGCTCAGCCACCAGGCGGATAAAGTCATCTTCGTCTTTGTTTTCTTCGACGACCGCGTCTTTCGGCGCGTCTTTATCTTCCGGTTCGTTAGCCTCACACAGACGGCGTAGCAGCGCATTCTGACGTTTTTGCTGATCGAGCAGCGCTTCCAGCAGTTCGATCTGCTCGTTAGTCCGGGAGCTGGCTCGGTTCACGAAAAACCAAATGACCAGACCCACGAGCAGAACAACCAAAGAAATCATCAGGGATGCTATATTCAGCAGCCCTGAATTCAGTAACTCACCCATTTCACCACCTCAATAAAAACGTCTATTTTACCACTGGCGCGAAGGAAGGAAATCACGTTGAGAAAAAATGTCTCTTACCACGGAATAAACTTGTTGATTGCGCAAACGCCGCTAAAAAACTGTACATCCTGATCGCACATCACATTGATCGTCTGCGTCCATAACACCACGCACGCTATCAGCACGATAACCAGAATCACCCAGCGTATTTTTTTCACTCCACACTCCGTCTTAAAACCTGATGTAGCGAGGTTATCACGCTTATCTTAAACAAGGACTAACTGTGCCTCTAACACGCTTTTTTTCAGAATCATGCACTTGTTTCATCACGTAAACACATTACGCTAGCATTACGATAACAATGATAAAAGAGGTAATGATGCGCTTTATTGTTCGAACAATTATTGTACTCGCCCTTGTCTGGATTGGCCTTCTGTTATCGGGCTATGGCGTGCTCGTGGGGAGCACCGAAAACGCAGCCGGGTTAGGCATTCAGTGTAAATATTTAACAGCACAAGGAATGAGCACAGCCCAGTATCTGCATACTGACAGCGGGATCGTTGGCTTAACCCACTGCCCTGTACTGCGTAAAACATCCGTCGTGATTGATAATGGCTAATCAGTCTGATTATGACGCAAAAAAAAACGCCGCATCAGATGCGGCGTTTTTTACGCAGAGGGATTAAAACGGGTATTCGTGATATCCCATCTGTGCAGAAATTTTACGTGCGGCAGTGTGCAGAATAGCCACATACTCATGCAAACGCTCTTCAGAGAAGCGTAAAGTCGGGAAGGAGATACTTAAGCCCGCAATCACCACGCCAAAGCGGTCAAACACCGGAACGCCGATGCAGCGCAGCCCTTCTTCCTGCTCTTCATTATCTTCGCCATACCCCTGCTCGCGTACGTGATCCAACACCGTTAACAGCGCGTCTGTGCTGGTAATGGTTCGTGAGGTACTTTGCTTGTATTCCACCCCTTCGAGGATCTGCTTCACTTCCTCACGATCGCGCCACGCCAGCAGAACCTTACCAATCGCGGTACTGTAGAGTGGGTTGCGACGACCAATGCGCGAATACATGCGCAGATTGTACATGGAGTCGATTTTATGGATGTAAACAATACTGTCTTCATCCAGCGCACCGAGATGGATGGTCTCTTTAGTCAGACGAGAGATTTCGCGCATCTGAATATCAGCGCTGCGGATCAGGTCAACATTTTGTAGCGCGCGGGCACCCAGTTCAAACAGCTTCAGCGTCAGAGAATATTTTTCAGATTCGCCTTCCTGGGCGACATAGCCCAGCGACTTCATGGTTTGCAAAAAGCGATATACGGTGCTTTTAGACATCATCACGCGCTGCGACAACTCTGTAATACCTATTTCACGCTCTTCTCCCAGTGCCTGTAAGATGCCAAACACCTTCAGCACGGAAGAAACAGAATCTGGCTGTTTATCCAAATCCGCAATAGCCATTTACCACCTCATAGAGAGTGTTTTATAAAAATCAGAACCGGTTTTTATTATAAGTTCCCGTCATGTCACCTGCAATCAATCCGCGTTTACTTCGTTACAAATCTGCGACATATCGCGGCTGTAACAATGCTAAAATAGTTATCCTGAGAATAATTTCACACTGAGCTTTTTTAATCTTAATGGAAAAGACCCTTTCCGATGGCCTGCCTTTACCCCAGCGGTATGGCGCGATAGCCACCATCATTATCGGTATCTCAATGGCCGTCCTTGACGGCGCAATCGCGAACGTTGCCTTGCCAACCATCGCCAGCGACCTGCACGCCTCTCCCGCCAGTTCGATATGGATAGTTAATGCCTACCAGATTGCGATTGTGGTTTCCCTGCTCTCGTTCTCTTTCCTGGGCGATATGTTCGGTTATCGTCGGGTGTATCAGTGCGGTCTGGTGGTTTTCACCTTCACGTCGTTGTTATGCGCCCTTTCAGATTCACTGCATACCCTGACGCTTGCCCGCATAGCGCAGGGTTTTGGCGGCGCGGCGCTCATGAGTGTGAACACGGCGTTGATCCGCTTAATTTATCCGCAACGTCATCTGGGGCGCGGTATGGGGATAAACTCTTTTATTGTCGCCGTCTCTTCCGCCGCCGGACCAACCATTGCGGCGGCTATCCTTTCCGTTGCGTCATGGCAATGGCTGTTCGCTATTAACGTGCCGCTGGGTATTGTCGCCATCTTCTTTGCCCTGCGCTTTCTACCCGCTAACGGTCCCAAAAGCACCATGCCGCGCTTCGATGTGGCGAGTGCGGTGATGAATGCCCTGACCTTTGGCCTGCTTATTACGGCGTTGAGCGGCTTTGCGCAGGGACAGTCCCAGATGCTTACCGGTGTGGAGCTTATCGCTCTGCTGGCGATCGGCTTCTTCTTTGTTCGCCGCCAGCTCACTCTCCCTGTACCTTTACTGCCCGTTGACCTGTTGCGTATCCCCCTCTTTTCCCTCTCCATTTGCACGTCCGTCTGCTCCTTCTGCGCCCAGATGCTGGCCCTGGTTTCTCTGCCCTTCTTTTTGCAGAGCGTGGTAGGCCGTTCAGAAGTGGAGACCGGCCTGCTGTTAACCCCCTGGCCGCTGGCGACAATGGTGATGGCGCCGCTGGCAGGTTACCTCATTGAACGCGTCCATGCCGGTTTATTGGGCGCTTTGGGGCTGGCGGTGATGGCGACAGGCCTTTTCGCGCTGGCTCTGCTGCCGTCATCGCCAACCGATCTGGACATCATCTGGCGCATGATCCTCTGTGGCGCGGGGTTTGGCCTTTTCCAGTCCCCTAACAATCACACCATCATCACCTCCGCGCCGCGTCATCGCAGCGGGGGTGCCAGCGGCATGCTGGGGACCGCTCGACTTCTGGGGCAAAGCAGCGGTGCGGCGCTGGTCGCCCTGATGTTTAACCTCGCAGGCCAGAACGGCAACCATGTTGCACTCCTCACCGCCGGTGTACTTGCCACCCTCGCAGCTATCGTCAGCGGCCTGCGGGTGACCCAGCCCAGGGTTCAGGCATAAAAAAAGCCGGGCGGAGTGCTCTCCTGCCCGGCTTAGTAGGGTTCTTTGCCTTACTTCAGGTATTCCCCACTGCGCAGCGCTTCAATACGTTTATCCAGCGGCGGGTGAGACATAAACAGCTCGCTCAGCGATTTGGACTTACCGTTAATGCAGAAGGCCATCATGCTGTTCGCTTCCTGTGGCTCATAGCTGGTTTTCAGACGCTGCAGGGCTGCAATCATCTTCTCGCGACCAACCAGCTTCGCCGAGCCGGCATCCGCGTGGAATTCACGGTGACGGGAGAACCACATGGTGATGATGCTGGCCAGAATACCAAAGACCAGTTCCAGAACCATTGAAACAGCGAAGTAGATCAGCGGGTTGCCGTTGCTCTCTTCACCTTCGTCACGGTTTCCGCCCATAAAGCCTGCCGCGATCTGCGCCAGAATACGGGAGATGAAGATTACGAAGGTGTTTACCACGCCCTGAATCAGGGTCATGGTCACCATGTCACCATTTGCGATATGGCTGATTTCGTGGGCGATAACCGCTTCGGCTTCATCACGGCTCATGTTCTGCAGCAAGCCGGTGCTGACGGCCACCAGCGACGCATCACGACGGGCGCCCGTGGCAAAAGCGTTGATGTCCGGGGCATGGTAAATCGCCACCTGCGGCATAGCGATCCCGGCCTGACGGGATTGCTGAGCCACCGTATTCATCAGCCACTGTTCCATATCGTTACGCGGCTGTTCAATAACCTCACCACCCACCGATTTCAGTGCCATCCACTTCGACATCAGCAGGGAGATGAACGAGCCACCAAAACCAAACAGCAGCGCCATAATCAACAGACCCTGAACGCTGCTCGACTGAATTCCTGTCAGGCTTAGCACGAGCCCGAAAACCACCATAACCGCCAGGTTGGTGAGCAGGAAGAGCGCGATTCGCATCATAATTTTCTTTTTACCTCAGTTTAACAAAACGCACTATGCGATTACCCACATCGTATGGGTATTGCGGCTATTTTCAAGCATCCGACGGGCGTAAGTCACCAGAAAGACACAACTTTACACAATTGGAAATCAGGCTGACGGAAGGATGCAGAACAAAAAGAAACAGGCACAATTTCTTGTGCCTGTCATGAGGTTATTTTGCCGGAGCGGGCTGTACGGCAGGTTTCTCTTTTTCCTGATTCGCCAGGTCGAGAGCGATATGCACCGTCTCGTCCAGATACGGATCCGGCTCCTGGTAATCTTTTGGCAGATCGTCCAGTTTCTTGAGTAGAGGCTTACCTTCGCGCTTGAAGCGATCGTTGATACGCGCCAGGCGAGTTGCATCGTCTTCGTTGTTCTCTTTCTCACGCTGTGCGTAATTCAGAGAAACAATATTCCGCTTATCTTTCAGGGCATTGAATCGTGCAATATCCTTCATGATGTACTGGAATTCCGGATCCTTCGCGATGCGGTCGTTATGCGCTTTCAGCAGTTCAGGGCCAAACTGCGTCATATCACCCGCCTTCACGTAAGTCGCGGCATTGATGCTGTCCCACGGCAACGCGTTATCTTCAAACTTCTCGCCGGTTTCCGTCTCTTCCGTGCCTGTCGGCATCATGATGTCCGGCGTTACGCCCTTACGCTGCGTACTGCCGCCGTTCACGCGGTAGAATTTCTGAATGGTGTACTGAACCGAGCCCAGCGCAGGCCATTCCGGACGCAGCATCTGATCGTAAATACGATTCAGAGAGCGGTACTGCTGAACGGTGCCTTTCCCGAAGGTTGGCTCACCAACGATCAGCGCGCGGCCATAGTCCTGCATGGCTGCGGCAAAGATCTCAGACGCGGAAGCGCTGAAGCGGTCAACGAGAACAACCAGCGGGCCTTTGTAGTAGACCACACCGTCATTGTCCGCATCTTCGCGCACTTTACCGTTGTTATCGCGCACCTGAACCACCGGGCCAGATGGGATGAACAGGCCAGAGAGTGAAACCGCTTCCGTCAGTGCACCGCCGCCGTTACTCCGCAAGTCGATGATAATGCTGCTGACGTTCTGCTTTTCAAGCTTCTGCAGCTGAACTTTCACATCGTCAGTCAGCCCCACGTAGAAGCCAGGAATATCCAGGACACCTACCTTCTCTTTACCCACGGTTTTGACCGACATTTTCACCGCGCGGTCTTCCAGACGGATACGTTCACGGGTCAGGGTAACAATACGGGTTTTGGTGCCTTTACCGGCAGGCAGAATTTCCAGACGTACCTTGCTGCCTTTCGGACCTTTGATCAGCGCAACCACGTCATCGAGACGCCAGCCGATCACATCGACCATGTTCTGGCCGGTTTGTCCAACACCCACAATGCGATCGCCTACGCTAATCGCTTTGCTTTTGGATGCCGGGCCACCCGCGACCATTGAATTGATCACCGTGTAATCATCGTCCATCTGCAGTACCGCGCCGATACCTTCCAGAGACAGGCTCATTTCGGTATTAAACTGCTCAGTGTTGCGCGGAGAGAGATAGTTGGTGTGCGGATCGATTTCGTGCGCAAAGGCGGTCATCGCGAGTGAGAAAACATCCTCGCTGTTGGTCTGCGCCAGACGACGGATAGCAAATTTATAACGACGCGTCAGCGTGTCGCGGATCTCTTTTTCGTCTTTGCCGGTCAGCTTGAGGCTCAGTTCGTCGTATTTAACTTTGCCGTCCCAAAGCGCATTCAGCTCGGCTTCATCTTTTGGCCAAGGCGCTTTACTGCGATCCAGATTAAAGGTGTCGTTGCCGGTGAAGTCCATTGGACGTTCCAGCACTTTAAGCGCGTATTGATAGCGTTCAAAACGACGCTTTTGCGACAGGTTATAGATATCGTAGAACAGATCCAGCTTGCCTGAACGCAACTCGTCACCCACCTCGGATTTGCGCTTAGCGAACTGCTCGACATCGCTGGCGAGCAAAACGTTATGGCTGTAATCCAGCAA
>NZ_CDRQYH010000098.1:0-12109 GCF_977039595.1 Enterobacter sp. | reverse complement strand
GCTATCGACTGAAGCAGAAACGAAAGGCCGGGGTTATAGCTGAAGCTAATCCTGAGTAAACAAGGTGGATCAATATTAAACCGTTGGTGGTGGCGGTAAGTGGATCACTTTTTACCCGTTGTTGACAGCAGCCTCTGACCAATGGCGGGACGGATATGATCGCGGTAGCGCTGAACATCCTTTCCCCAACTGCGTTTAGCGGATTTTGCCCATGGCAGATAATGCTGATTAAAGAGTTCATCGAACGTCAGCTCCATTCTCTTGTTTTCACGCTCCTGCTTAGGGTCAGTGCCGGTGGCAAGGGAACGTTTGTGTTCTATGGCAATCTTACGCGCAAGAGTGACGTCCACTTCAGGCCAGTGACCAATGGCGATGGCGCGTTTTCGTCCATGATAAAGGTAGCGTAGCAAAAACTTTTTACGACCTTCTCTTCTGCTGACCAGACACTTGAGGCCGGAAATCTCGGTGTCGCTGTATTCGGCATCGGTACTGCGTGCATCGGATGTGTTAGGGGGCAGGGATTTAATGAGCTGATTAGTAAAACGGAAGCGTTTGGGTGTGGACATATAACCTCCTGTGACTGGTGTAAAGAACGTCAGGGTTGACCCATCCCCGGCACGGCGCTTTTTATGGTTGAGTTGATTTTCTGGTGTGGCTAAGGGAATGCTGGTGCCACATGGTATGAATTAAGACGGGAAATGCAGAAAGAACAGGCTTTACGGTCTGATTCTGGTCTTAAGGGGAAAGATTGCCGTTGGGGAAGAGTTCACAGAAATAATATGTGTTTCAGTCGGGTATAATTACATGCCATAAGGACCAGTAGCGTTGCCTGTATGTGGGGCGTCTATGTGCCATAAACGGACATTTTGTAACGTTGGATATGCATTATCTGACATCATACTTTCAGCGTTTTAAGGCACATTTTTTTAATTCTGCGAGGTAATATGAGTCAGGCTTACAAGAAATTTTTAAGAAGAATGAGTGGCTATTTTTTTCGCACTGTTCCAATAGAAAGGCTGGCTTATGTCCTTGATCTCCCAAAACCAGAAAGTAGCGGGCGGTATCATCGCCCTGGACAGCCTATACTTTACATGAGTCCCGTAAAAGAGTGGTCAATAAGGGCAGTGTCCGGGTATATGCGGGCTGACGGAATTCAACGCGTAGTTGTTCCACTCTTTATCGACGAAGCATTTGTATTGGAGCAGAATGATGAACTGGCTTGTAGTGTGTTGGGGATCGATCCAGAGCTTTCAAAAAAGCCATGGATACCTGCATTACAGGCAAATGGTGAACCACCGTCATGGAAAAACTCTGACCTTGCTCGTAGTTAAGGTGCTGATGGACTTATTGATTGCTCAAGATTAATACCGGGCGGCTGGCATCTTAATCTGTTTCGATGGAATGAACCTGGTGCTCCAACTGTACACATTTGCGGAGAACCCATGGAATTCAGACTATCTGTGGAAGGGAAACAATGGGACCTTTGACAAAAGAATCAGGCGCATGAACCACCCCATTACATCATTATGAATGATAGCTCACTAAAATATGAATTTGTGCCAGGAGCTGACATTAGAGATCATTGGTTGGCAACTGCTGAGCAGCAACATTACATGCCCTATATGTCTGTTAATATGCGCACAATACTTATGTTTCTGGATAAGAGTGATATGCCTCAAATAACCATCCATATTCTGAATGCTCAGGAAAAACTCACTGTTCACTGTGAATGGCTGCGAACTACCCTGACCGATACCTATGTAAAAGTCACAAGGCTGATGCCGACTCCTTCAGTTGATGTCATAGTTAAGTCTGGGAAGTGTGTTATCCCTGAAAAAGGGCATGCCGGTTTTTGTCCTGAATCTGGTGTTATCTATATAACCGTCGATCCTGAAAACCCTGCATTTTGCAAAAACGTTGCGCACTCTATTGAACGTATGTTTGCTCATGAACTTCACCATGCGGCAAGGTGGGCAGGACCGGGATACGGCTCGACTCTGGGAGAAGCACTGGTCTCTGAAGGACTTGCCGGCCATTTTTCTCTTGAGCTTTTGGGGGGGGAAGCTGAGCCCTGGGAAAGCCTCAACTCCGATATTGTTAAGCCCTACTATCCACTCATACTTGAAAACTGGAATCACACTGATTACGACCATAATACCTGGTTTTTCGGAACAGGAGATTTACCTAGGTGGCTGGGTTATACGGCAGGGTTCAATCTGATATCCAGGTATCTCGCATCATCCCCACATTTGAAAGCATCAATGCTGGCGAACATCAAGGCTGAGGAGTTAAAGGCTTTTATATGAAGTACATACTTTTAATTTCTCTAACGCTGTTATTCAACTCATAAGCGAAACTCGCTTGGTCCGCTTTTCGCTCATAGCAGACCTTGTGGCACTCCAGGCGGTCCGCTTTGTGCCAGGAGCGGACGTTAAGTCCTGAAAATTGCCATAATTTTAATGAGGGCGGCCATTTCTTAGGAGTGTCTTCGTGATCCAAACTGTAGATGATGTCCCTGCCAGTATCATTCGGCTGAGAAAACGTAATAATCGCGAAGTATAACTCGCCTCAACTCCCAACTTTACAGGAAGAGTTATCGCCAGTTGGCTGCCCTTAAAATCTTTATTAATTGGCGTCCCGCATTAGGGTCATTTTTATATACTCGCATAGCATTTTGTTTGAATATTGCCGGATAACTACAGGATAGCAATGGGGTTAAAACAAACATCAAAACACCAGCTCCAAACGCCGCTAAACCATGTAGCCAGCTGATCATTGACAGCGGAATTAAAAAAAAACAGTAGTGCGCATAAAAAAATAACTGCGTGCTGATTTGAGCCCATTTAGGTATCAACGACCTGGGATCTATCTCATAAAATTGATTTTTATAGAGTATTTCTTTAGCACTAGTCCTCATACCTATAAGCCATAAAAATGGAAAGTAAGTTAGTCCAAACAACGCTATCACAACTAAATTCCAGTTATACATGTCTTCATCCATATTTCTTTTAGATCTGTCGCATTTTCGCACAAGTTAAGCTTTATAGGGAATAAGATAAGTTGCGATGTCCTTACCTTGTTTCGGAGCTTGATTCTGCCAGTACTTAACGCCACTAATATGTGGCTACTTGTTAAGGTCCGTTCTTCGCTCACAGCGGACCTTCTGCTCAGTTAGTTTGGCCGCGTTCTGCCAACAGCGGGACACGCTAATGCTGGTGTACAGGTGCTGACTCATTTCCTCCTTCACTTTCATACCGTTATACTGTGAAAAAAAGGAGGTAGGCGTGAAACTGAAAATGCAGGATTTGAGGCTGTTTAATCTCGTGTTTGAGAGCGATCCTGGCTGGATACTTGATTTCTCTAACCGCACCTTGTCTGCTTTTTTTGATGAAGAACTAAACATTGATATTGATGATGAACGTTATCAGGAAGAGGGGACGTCAAAGGCCAAACGAGTTAGATGCTTGCTGAAACAGGCTGATCGTGAGACCGCTCTGCGGGTTCTTGGCGCTCTCTGGCAGTATAAAACGGAATCCATGCCTGAACAGGCTGAACAAAGCCGTAATGACTATCTTGCACTGATTTCCCGCTTAGAAAACGCTGGCACCGATGAAGCCAAAGGCGTAAAGCCTGTTCAGGCATGGCATGGTGTTGACTGGCCTTCACTTATCGCTGAAATGAACGAGATGAAATCTCTGCCGCCACATCCACGTGGTTTTCGGTTTGAAGCCTGGCTTGCTGAACTGTTCAGTATCTTTAAGCTCGCTCCCCGTTCGTCTTTCCGAAACACAGGCGAACAGATTGACGGAAGTTTCCGACTGAATGATGAATTTTACCTGATGGAGGCAAAGTGGCATCAGAAAAGAACGTCGGCTGCCGATCTCCATGTATTTGAAGGAAAGCTCAGTACCAAGGCAACCTGGACACGCGGCGTTTTTATCAGCTGGATGGGGTTTACGCCTGAAGGTCTGACGGCTTTTGGTAAAGGGAAGCGTGTTATCTGTGTCAGTGGTTATGATCTTTACCACTCACTGAGTCATGGAATCCCTTTGCCCGACCTTCTGGACGCTAAAACACGGCACGCAGCTGAAACGGGAGAGCCCTATGCTGAGTTCGACCGACTATATGCACTGAAGAACAAACAGTTTGGCACGATGAAATAACGGGTTGGGAAGCGGTGACTGCTCCCCGTTGTTTCACACAGGGTGCTGCTAGTAATGCCCGCATATCCCTCCCAGCGGACACTCAGCTTTAACAGTCCAATACGTTTAGCTCAAGTAGTACTACGGATAAACCATTTTATGATGGCGTGGAGGACGGGGGATTCTGGTAACGGTAAGAAATGAAAAGGAAAGAAGATCTGTTGCAGGTGGACTGGCTGGTGAAGATCCCCATGTGATTGGTGGAGGGTATATGTTGCCAAGTTTCCCCGCTTGCTATTGGGGATTTCCCCACCTTATTCCCCGCGACAAAATCACGTTAAGACCAGCGGATTAAGGCGAAATGATAATTCCCCCGCTTTCCCCGTGCTTTCTTATTCATAATGAATGTTCTGAGAGAAAGGAACCGTAAGGGACCGTAGAAAGACCGTAGCCGTGGGGGAAGGAAGAGACACATCAGAGGGTGTTGAGGTGTCTAAAAGTAACAAACATCTGCGAAAATGGCGAGAAATCCAGCAAACTAATAACGTGTTGCAACGACCAGAAATCTACCGTAGCTAAGAAAGGAAAAAGCCCCGCTTTTCAGCGAGGCCTTATGAATATTGGTGCCCGGACTCGGAATCGAACCAAGGACACGGGGATTTTCAATCCCCTGCTCTACCGACTGAGCTATCCGGGCAACGGGGCGCATTAAACCCGATCTGCCCGGTGGCGTCAACGAAAAATGTTGTTTTCGTTACAGACTGCGCAATCTCTCACCATTTCGCCGCATCCTTAAGCGAAAAAGTGCGTCCATAGCGCGGAGAGCGGCATGGCGAGCAGCAGCGCGGGCAGCATGTTCACCACGGCAAACATCTTAATCCCACAGATGCGCAGCCCGGTAGCCAGCAGCAGCAGGCCGCCGACGGCGGTAAAGTCTGCCATCATCGCTGGCGTAGTGAGCGGGAGAATTAACGTGGCGCAGGTGGCAAGCGCCAGCTGAATAAGCAGCATCGGGACGCAAATCGCCGCCACGGCAATGCCGAGCGTGGTGGCAAAAATAGTGGCGGTGAAGAAATCAAGAAACGCTTTTGCAATCAAAATGCTCGGGTCGCCCGTCATCCCTTCCTGCATCGAACCGAAAATCCCGGTGCCGCTGGCGCAAAACAGGATAATGATGGCGACATAGTTCTGAATAAACGTCTCGTGCGTGCCGTGTTTCGCCTTGCCCGGTCGGGCAATCAGGTTTTTGGCTTTACTCACCGCGCTGTTAATGCCTTTTTCCAGATAGCAAAATTCGCCAATCAGCGCGCCGAGCAGGGTGGCCAACACCATCACCGGCAGGTTGGCGCATTTGATCACCAGCAGAATACCAATCCCTAACGATGCCAGGCCGAATATTGAGGGCATGGAGGTGCGAATCCGCTCCGGCAGCCGCTGGCTCAGCACGGCGCCGAGTACGCCGCCCAGCAATACGGCTCCTGCGTTAATAAATGGCCCGATAACCAAAGTTAACTCCTGTTATTTAATCATTGATATTGCATTATTATGGCACGGTAGGGCTTCGCGGGCCTTAGCTTTGGCTGATTTCGTGCATACTGATTCCTTCTTGCACCTCAAAATAAAAGGTGACATTATTGCGCGAATTTTCTCCTCCCTGTCTCACCGCCCGGTGAGGGTAACTGCGCCTATGAAAACCATGAAAATTGCCGTCAGCCGCGAGCTGCTCTCCACTGTGTCTACGCACCGCGAAAAGGTGACGCTGGACAGCACTGATTTTACCGATGTGGCGGCCGTCGTCATCACAACGGCTGAAAGCCGCAGCGGTATCCTGGCACTGCTGAAACGCACGGGCTTTCAGCTGCCGGTGTTTATTTTCTCTCCGGAGCCAACGGAGGTGCCCGACGGCGCCACCGCGGTCATCTCGGGCAAAGCTCAGGAGTTTCTGGAACTGGAGAGCGCTGCCAGCCGTTATGAAGAGAATCTGCTGCCGCCTTTTTTCGACACCCTGAGCCAGTATGTGGAGATGGGCAACAGCACTTTCGCCTGTCCCGGACACCAGCACGGCGCCTTTTTCAAAAAGCACCCGGCAGGGCGGCAGTTCTATGATTTCTTCGGTGAGAACGTGTTTCGCGCCGATATGTGCAATGCCGACGTGAAGCTGGGCGATCTGCTGATCCACGAAGGCTCCGCCAAGCACGCGCAAAAGTTCGCGGCGAAAGTGTTTAACGCGGATAAAACCTACTTCGTGCTGAACGGCACGTCAGCGGCCAACAAGGTAGTGACCAACGCGCTGCTGACCCGCGGCGACCTGGTGCTGTTCGACCGCAATAACCATAAGTCTAACCACCACGGGGCGCTGATCCAGGCGGGTGCCACGCCGGTTTACCTTGAGGCCGCGCGTAACCCGTTTGGCTTTATTGGCGGGATTGACGACCACTGCTTTGACGATGCCTATCTGCGGGATCTTATCCGCGAGGCGGCGCCGGAAAAGGCCGACGAGCCGCGTCCGTTCCGCCTGGCGATCATTCAGCTTGGCACCTACGACGGGACGATCTACAACGCCCGTCAGGTGATCGACAAGATCGGCCATCTGTGCGACTACATTCTCTTCGACTCCGCCTGGGTGGGCTACGAGCAATTTATTCCGATGATGGCAGAAACGTCCCCGCTGTTGCTGGAGCTGAACGAGAACGATCCGGGGATTTTCGTAACCCAGTCTGTGCACAAACAGCAGGCCGGGTTTTCGCAAACCTCGCAGATCCATAAAAAGGATAACCACATTCGCGGTCAGGCGCGTTTCTGCCCGCATAAGCGGCTGAATAACGCGTTTATGCTGCATGCCTCCACCAGCCCGTTTTATCCGCTGTTTGCAGCGCTGGATGTGAATGCCAAGATCCACGAAGGGGAAAGCGGACGCAGGCTGTGGGCGGAGTGCGTCGAGCTGGGGATTGAAGCGCGCAAGGCAATCATTGCCAACTGTCATATGATCAAACCGTTTATCCCACCGGTGGTAGCGGGGCGGCCGTGGCAGGATCATCCGACGCACGCCATTGCCAGCGAGCTGCGCTTCTTCAGCTTCGAGCCGGGGGCCAAATGGCACGGCTTTGAGGGCTATGCAAGCGAGCAGTATTTTGTCGACCCGTGCAAGCTCCTGCTGACCACGCCGGGCATCGATGCCGAAACCGGCGAGTACACGGATTTCGGGATCCCGGCGACGATTCTGGCGCACTATCTGCGTGAAAACGGCATTGTGCCGGAGAAATGCGATCTTAACTCGATCCTGTTCCTGCTGACCCCTGCCGAAAGCAGCGAGAAGCTGGCGCAGCTGGTGGCGATGCTGGGACAGTTTGAACAGCATATTGAAGACGACACGCCGCTGGCGGACGTGCTGCCGACGATCTTCCAGAAATACCCGGTGCGCTACCGGGATTACACCCTTCGCCAGCTGTGTCAGGAGATGCACGATCTCTACGTCAGCTTCGACGTGAAGGATTTGCAGAAAGCGATGTTCCGCAAGGAGAGCCTGCCTGAGGTGGCGATGAATCCGCAGGATGCCAATCAGGCGTATATTCGCGGAGACGTGGAGCTGGTTCGCATACGGGATGCCGAAGGGCGGATTGCTGCCGAAGGGGCGCTGCCCTATCCGCCAGGCGTGCTGTGCGTGGTGCCGGGTGAAGTCTGGGGCGGGGCGGTACAGCGTTACTTCCTGGCGCTGGAGGAGGGCATCAACCTGCTGCCGGGCTTCTCGCCGGAACTGCAGGGCGTTTACAGCGAGAAGGATGCCGACGGGATTAAGCGGCTGTATGGGTATGTGCTGAGATAGTGCGGGCTGCTGCCCTCACCCTAACCCTCTCCCCCTGGGAGAGGGAACGTCTCATCAAACCGCACTACGCTTGTACATCCTCCTCGGATGCCCGATCTTGCCGTACAGCATCTCCACCGTCAGAAAACCCGACTCGACGCAGTGTTCCAGATAGCGACGGGTGGTGGTTTTACTCAACCCCGTCTCGCTCACCACCTCATCCACGGTAAAGCAGTGCGTTGCCTTGTCGTTAAACAGCGACTGCACCCGCGCCAGCGTATTTTCCTCAATGCCTTTGCTGCCGTTGTCCAGGCGGTAGTTTTTCGCCTGCAGCTGATACAGAGAATCGACGTTTTGCTGGTCGACAATCTTCCAGACCCGCTGCTGTTCGGCAAACTGTACAAACCGCTCCAGCGACTGGCTGAGCCGCTTCCAGGAGACGGGTTTGAGGATGTAGTCGAACGCGCCGTTGCGGATGGCCTGGCTGCAGGTGTCCATATCGCTGGCGGCAGTAATAAAAATCACCGAGCAGTTGGCGCGGGCCAGCATGGGGTTATTGATAAGCGAGATCCCTTTGCCGTCCGGCAGGTAGTTATCCAGCAGCACCAGCTGCGGCTGTTTATTTGCAAGCTCTGCCTGGGCCGCAGCCAGCGACGAGGCAATGCCCACCAGCCTCAGACGTGGATGTTTGCTTATCAGCTCCGCGTGCAGTTGCGCCAGTTCGTTCTCGTCTTCAACAATCAGTACGTCGATAAGTTCATGTTGCATAGTCGGTGTCTTCCAGTTGCCGGGCGGTTCCCGTGGCCGGGATAAACAAGGAGAAAATGGCGCCGCGCGGGGTATTATCGGCAACTTCTATTGCGCCGCCAGCCTGTGTGACATAGCTTTCGATCAGATACAGACCAATCCCATGATCGCCGCGCGTCTTGGTGGTGATGCCGCGTTCAAAGATCCGCTCACGGATCTCCGGTGTAATGCCAACGCCCTGGTCGGCGACTTCAATAATCAGCTCCTGGTCGCTGAGCTTTATCAGCACCTCCACCGGCGCGTGGGGAAGCGGCGACCGCTGTGTCGCTTCGATGGCGTTATCCAGCAGGTTACCAATAATCGAAATCAGTTCCTGCTCCCCGAGGGGAAGGAATGATTTATCCAGCCGACAGGCCGGATCGAAGCACAATTCAACGCCTTTCTCCCGCGCGCGGGCGGCTTTCCCCAGCAGCAGACCGCACAGGGTCGGTGAGCTGAAGCGCGAAGAGATAAAGTCCAGCAGCTCCTGGGCGTGTTCAGACTGCGCCTGAATGTAGCCAATCGCCTCCTCATAGCGGCCCATATGCAGCAGACCGGAGAGGGTGGTCATCCGGTTTAACTGCTCGTGGCGCATAATGCGGAGGTTATCGACATAGCGTTTGACCTGGCTGAGCTGGGCGCTCAGCGAGTCGATCTCGTTGCGATCGCGGAAGGTGATCACCCAGCCCTGCAGCGACCCCTCAAGCATGATGTGTACCCGGCTGGCAATCACCGTGAGATCGTTAAAACGGCAAATCTCGTCATGGGTATCTTTCGCCAGCATCGTCTGCGTGTCGAAGAACGGGACCGGATCGATCACCTGGCTTATCAGCTGTCCGCGCAGTTCACGGGCCGGCTGGCTCAGGCCCAGCAGCTTGCGCGCCGCCTGGTTGATGACTTCAATCCGCCTTTGATCGTCAATGGCAATCACCCCTTCATAAATAGACTCCATCATGGCCTTCTGCTGACGCACCAGCAGGCCGATCTCGCGCGGCTCAAGGGAGAAGATCTGCTTCTTAATACTGCGGGTAAAGAACCAGGAGAAGATAAAGAGAGCAATCAGCAGCAGCACGGCGGCAATCAGGATGTTGACCACTTTACTGACGGTAATGGTGTCCAGGTAGCTGGTGAGATAGCCGACCGAAACGATGCCGACCACCTGTCCTGCAGCGTTGAAGATGGGGGCTTTACTGCGCAGCGAAATGCCCAGCCCGCCTTTGCGGATGGTGGTGATGCTTTTACCCTGCAATACGGCTTCGTTGTCACCGCCTACCAGCGTGGTGCCCACTCTGTCGGCAAAGACGGAGTGAAAAAGATGCTGGCCTTTATTATCACCAATCACAATAAAGCTGGCGTCGCTGTGCGCAGAAATCTTCTGCATAAAATCATGGATGGCGTTGATATTCTTTTGTTCAACTTCATTACGCAATGTCGGAATAAGCGCAATCTCTTCAGCCTGTATTTTGGCTCGCGTACTCATTTCCTGATAAAGCTGTTTCCCTACGTCGGCATAATAATATCCGCCCAGTAACGCAAAAAGCACTGAGAAAAAGGCAACCAGCGAAATAAACAGCTTGATCTGGAAAGAGACTTTCATAACTATCACGCAAGGTAGCGACAAAGATCGCCAATATATCATCTTTTTTTGCGCGTACGCCCGCTTTGCCGAAAACTTGTGATCCCTTGCACAGCGGGCGCTGTAAAAGCGTTATCCAAAAGGCTAACGTGCTTTGGGCTGCATGAACAAATGTTATTTCTTTGTTCAATTCGGAAAAGAAACCATTAAAACCACGGCAATAAATAAGGTGTAAATCACATTAAATAAAAGAAACCATTAAAACCATAGCTGCCATTAAAACTTCGCTTTTAATATGCCATCCCTCACATAAAGTAAGCCTTTGTGACTCTAAGCTGAACGCACAAAATAACCAAGGGGCTTATTATGAGCACAACTGACGATTCTTTCTCTGTTACCCACGACCCGATTGAAATTCAGCGACCTTCGCTCAAAGAGCGCTGGTGGCATATTATGGACACCTGGAAAATCGGGATTATTCCTCTGCCGCTGTTCGTTCTGGCGGGCGTGCTGATTGCGATTGATTGCCTGGGCGGAAAACTGCCGAGCGATATCGTGGTGATGGTCGCCACGCTGGCCTTCTTCGGCTTTGCCTGCGGCGAGTTTGGCAAACGCCTGCCGATTGTCGGCAAGCTTGGCGCGGCGGCGATTTGCGCCACCTTTATCCCTTCCGCGCTGGTCTATTATGGCCTGCTGCCGGACGTGGTGGTCGAGTCCACCACCAAGTTCTACAAATCCACCAACATTCTCTATCTCTACATCTGCTGCATTATCGTCGGCAGCATCATGAGCATGAACCGCACGGTGCTGATCCAGGGCTTCTTGCGCATTTTCTTCCCGATGCTGTGCGGCGAAATCGTCGGCATGCTGGTAGGGATGGGCGTCGGCCTGGCGCTGGGCCTTGAGCCTTTCCAGATCTTCTTCTTTATCATTCTGCCGATTATGGCGGGCGGCGTGGGCGAAGGTGCAATCCCGCTCTCCATCGGCTATGCCACCCTGCTGCATATGGATCAGGGCGTGGCGCTCGGCCGCGTGCTGCCGATGGTCATGCTCGGCGGGCTGACGGCAATCATCATCTCCGGCTGCCTGAACCAGCTCGGTAAACGCTACCCGCACCTGACCGGTGAAGGCCAGCTGATGCCTAAC
Organism: Enterobacter sp.; assembly: GCF_977039595.1. Classification (NCBI taxonomy): domain Bacteria; kingdom Pseudomonadati; phylum Pseudomonadota; class Gammaproteobacteria; order Enterobacterales; family Enterobacteriaceae; genus Enterobacter; species Enterobacter sp. The sequence continues at coordinate 657 of NZ_CDRQYH010000098.1, read as the reverse complement.
CGCGCCAATGCCGATGCCACCGTCTCTCAGCCTGCATTCTCCGGCAAGGCGGACGTGACCACTATCGCCTCCGGCGCGCTGCTGGCGGTGCTGCTCTACATGCTGGGCATGCTCGGCCACAAGCTGATTGGCCTGCCTGCTCCGGTCGGCATGCTGTTTATGGCGGTTCTGGTGAAGCTCTGTAACGGTGCCTCTCCGCGCCTGCTGGAAGGCTCTCAGGTGGTGTACAAATTCTTCCAGACCTCTGTGACCTATCCGATTCTCTTTGCCGTTGGCGTGGCTATCACCCCGTGGCATGAACTGGTGGCCGCCTTCACGCTGACCAACCTGCTGGTGATTATCAGCACCGTCTCCGCGCTCGTGGCGACCGGGTTCTTCGTCGGCAAAAAGATTGGTATGCACCCGATTGATGTCGCCATCGTCTCCTGCTGCCAGAGCGGTCAGGGCGGTACCGGCGACGTGGCGATCCTGACCGCAGGCAACCGCATGAGCCTGATGCCATTCGCCCAGATTGCTACCCGTATCGGCGGGGCGATTAACGTCTCTGTCTCACTGCTGATTCTGGGCAACTTCCTCGTTTAAGTTTTCAGGAAAGAACAATGAAACTCGCAAGCTTTTTATACCAGGGAAAACGCAGCTACGGCATCGTCCAGGCCG